>NZ_SJPY01000002.1:703774-996080 GCF_007860185.1 Novipirellula aureliae | reverse complement strand
AAGCACTGTCATGGTCAAACTCAATAAACGAGGTGCGCGCATAACGATAGCGGCACTACCCATAGGGTAGTTTTTTTGGAACTCAAAGTCCAGTGAATTGTTTGCCGCCGGCACTTCTCGGTCAGCATGGTGTGGTTCAGTCTCGCCACCCTGGTAGATATCCGAAGCTCAGTAGCCTCACACTGTCTTATCCGGCGTTTGAACCGCTGACAGAGCGTCACGCTTAGTACACGGGCTTGTGATCATGGCGGATGCCATGTCGATGCCCTCGGTGTCGATGGACGTTATCAGTGTGCCTTGCGGCAGTAACAAGTCAGTGCGGACTACGAGCTTCGGACGTTTGGTATTCTAACCTATTTGCTTCTCCCACTCCAAGACGAATTAGCAACGGGAGTAGCAACTCACCGATCGCCGTCGTTGCTCCACTTTTCTTCTTCGCTAACTCGGCAAGCGGTTTTGCTTCACTTGCGTAGCTGGTTTTTGGAAGCCATGCGAACGCTTCGTTCATGTCGCGAACGGTTTGCTCAAGCGGCGTATGATGTGTGCGATGAAACTCGCGAAGTTTCAATAACAGATACTCGCGGTCGATATTCTTACCACGCCAAACTTGACGGCCACTAACGATTTGAAAAATCATTCGATTCGCTCGGTTCGCAATCCGACATTGCTGATCCACCGTCACCACTTTTTGCGTTTTCCAAAGAGCAGCTAAACCACGATAGTAGGGATGACACTTAATCAAGTTCTTGGCCACTAAGATACAAGCTGCACGTAAACGTCGATTGCAACTTTTTGCCACGCTATCACTTCGATCAACTTCGTCGCTTTGGTAACGTGAAGGATGCAAACCGCCACGACCGTTGATTGCACCAGCAGATGCATAATGTTCGATCGGTCCTGCTTCTCCTGCCAACTCACCTGCGGAAACGACATTGATACCCGTTACGGACAAGAGCAAGACATAAGGCGTTTGCACCAGAAAACACGACATTTCCCGCTCTGTTTGTTCCACTTGCTCCTTCATCATCGCATGCAACTCGGCGAGTTGTTTCCACTGACTGGTGAGCAGTGGAGCGAGACAATCTCCATACGCATGCATTCGATTCCAGGTCGGGGAAGCGAAGACAAATCGTTCCGTTCGGTCAGCAACCCGGGCCATAGGGGGCAATCCGTTGCCCCTTCCCGTATCGTTCGGTTTTTGACGCAGTCACCTTGAACTGCCCACGGTCCTACTGGATCTCAGACCACCGCAGACGAAGCACCGATAGGTCACGACTGGGCAGCAAACGGGTTTGCAGTAAGTGACGGCGACCGAAGTCGTGCGAACCACCGGCTTGTAATACACAACTGGCATGTATCGCACAGTCACAACCGGTGGGCAGCAGACCACGGGGTGATAGCGGCGGGCTGCGCGACGATGGCACAACCCTCCTGCGTCAGCCGATGAGCTTGTCAACACGCCCGCCAACAACACCGCCCCTGCACCAAAGAGCATCTTACGTTTCATCTCAAATCTCCTCATCAAAGTTGTTGTCTCGCAGCGTCAACTTGGCAACTGCCTTTTGAAATTGCAAAGCAACTCTTGGACCGTTCAAGTGAAATAGGCTTCTGGCTTTCGCTTTTTCGGATTGACGGCAAGGCTGCAATCTCACCCGACCAATCTTACTGCCAACAACAGTCCGATCCCCAGGCTGAACGCGGCAAAATAAATCACGTTGATCTTGAGGCTGTGGTGGTGCTTGATCTAGGGGATCAAGTCGGTAGCTGCGATGGAGAGGAAATTGCCTGCGGCGAAAGGAACCAGGAAAACAACTTCGATTTTTTAGAAACGGCAACCCATCCGCACCTGTATCTTGTAGCTTGTGTGCGATCGAGGCGATGTTCTCTAGGACAGACTGGTGCCATCTGTGACATCGACGCCCATTGGCCTCAGCAACTGCCCACCGATGCGTGCTTGGCGTTCGTATGTACTGAGCAGACATTCGCTGCTGAGCGTTTGGTCCCGAGTTTGCATGTTGAATATATGCATGTTGAACAACGGTTAGACCAAGTAACGCTTTTTGTGGGTGACCGCATCAAGAAACACCATCACGTCGCAATGCCACAGGTCGCGTACTGAAATCTGCGTTGGAAGCTTCGATGTGAGGCGCATTGACTGGCTTACACGTAATTGACATTGCGTGACGGGCCACTATTTGAACACTTCTCAGTTCACGAATTTAGATAGGAGTAATTGACCATGACTGCATCTTTATCAGACGCCGCGGCTTTTCCCGAACAGCTCGAGACAATACGAAGCGGTATGAGGGCTTTGTCCAAATCGCAGCCTGCGACAATGAAGAGTTTTTCGGCACTCCATGCCGCCAGCTCTGGATCGGGTGCGTTGGACAGCAAGACAAAGGAACTCATCGCACTCGCAATCGCGGTAACTGCGCGATGCGATGGTTGTATAGCGTACCACACTCATGATGTGCTTGAGGCGGGTGCATCACGTGAGGAAATAATGGAGGCGCTCAGTGTTGCGATTTTGATGGGTGGCGGGCCAAGTGTTATCTACGCCACGCATGTGGTTGAAGCGATGGATCAATTTGAAAATGCGAGCCGTTGAGTCATTGAGTCATTGAGCCATTGAGCCGTTGAGCCGTTGAGCCGTTGAGTCGTTGAGTCGTTGAGTCGTTGGGTCGTTGGGTCGTTGAGCCATTGAGTCGTTGAGTCGTTGAGTCGTTGAGCTGTTGAGCTGTTGAGCTGTTGAGCTGTTGAGCTGTTGAGCCGTTGAGCCATGCTAACCATGACCAAAGAGTTTCCGCGACACGGAACGGAATCGACGCGTGACGACGCAATCGAAGTAGCGGGCATTCTGGAGTCGTTTGGCACGGGCATCGCTCAAGGATTGTCAAGCGAGCAACCAGCGGGCGTGCGCTCGGAATCGTCGTCGGAACTGGAACTCAAACAGAAATTGGACGTGTCTCCACGTTGACGGAGTCGATCGGAAGAGAAAAGACACCATTGCAGCACAAACGAGCGGTGTTGGGCAAACAGCTCGGCTTCGCAGTCGTCGCGATCGCCATTATCGTGTCGGTAGCGGGCTGGGCGAAGGGCAAACCGCTACTGGAGATGTTTCTTACCGGTTCCGTTCAGGAGTTGCCCCTATTCGCACAGTCGTTGTCTCAATGCGCACATCCTGGTTTTTCGCGGTCTCGTTTTTCGCATGTTTTAGAACTGGCATAGCAACTGCTTCGTCGGGGGGGCATCGTTTCTTCGTTGTTCCAACCCCCGAAAGCGAAAAGGTGTATCGATGTCTGTTGAATTGAGTGAAGTCCAGCAAGGAAACTACCTGGAAATTCAAGTCACTGGGAAGCTCGATAAAGAAGCCTACGATTTGTTTCTTCCGTCCGTAGAACGCCAGATCGAAGTGTGCGGCAAGATTCGCATCCTGTTTGCCATGCATGATTTTCACGGATGGGACGCCGGTGCGTTGTGGCAAGATATCAAGTTTGACGCGAAGCACTTCAATGACATTGAGCGGTTGGCAATCGTTGGCGAAAAGAAATGGGAACGCGGCATGGGGGTGTTCTGCAAGCCGTTTACGACGGCCAAGATTCGCTACTTTGACCAGAGCGAAATCGACGAAGCTCGCCGATGGCTTTCAAGTTAATCGCGGGTGCTGATCGAAGTCCATGAATTGCTGGAGTGAATATTATGTTGAAACGCGACGATGTTGCCGACGAATCGCATGTCGATGCACAATCACCTGCTCATTTGGATCGTGAATTGAATGAGCTGTCGTTGCCAGACCTCCAATCCGAACTGAAGTGTACGCTTGAGGGTATGACGCAGGAGGACGCAGGACGTCGATCGATCGAGTTCGGATTCAACGAGATTCCCGAAAAGGGGCAGCGTCCGCTGCTGAAATTTCTTTCGTATTTCTGGGGACCGATTCCCTGGATGATTGAGGTCGCAGCCCTCTTGTCAGCACTGGTTCAGCACTGGGAAGACTTTGCCATCATCTTGGTGCTACTGGTCGGAAACGCGGTGGTCGGGTTCTGGGAAGAGTTTCAAGCAGGAAACGCCATTGCGGCACTCAAGTCGCGACTTGCCCTCAATGCCCGAGTCCGTCGCGACGGTAAATGGACTTCAATCCCCGCACGAGAACTTGTTCCGGGCGACGTTGTCCGAATGCGGTTGGGCGACATCGTGCCGGCGGACGCAAAACTACTCGACAGCGCAAAACGTCGTGGACGAGGTAACGAGTCCCAAGCGGAGGGACTCGTAACCTCATCTGCGACGAAGGCTGATGATGTGCAGTCCGAAACTGGCGATTCGGTCGAAGTCGATCAGTCGGCGTTGACGGGAGAGTCTCTTCCAGTCACCCGTAAGGCGGGTGAGACTGTCTTCTCTGGTTCAATCATCAAGCAGGGCGAGATCGACGCGCTCATCTTTGGCACTGGCGGCAATACGTATTTCGGAAAGACGGCGAAGCTGGTCGAAACC
The DNA here is from genome assembly GCF_007860185.1 of Novipirellula aureliae. Classification (NCBI taxonomy): domain Bacteria; kingdom Pseudomonadati; phylum Planctomycetota; class Planctomycetia; order Pirellulales; family Pirellulaceae; genus Novipirellula; species Novipirellula aureliae. The sequence goes on along the minus strand of NZ_SJPY01000002.1, from coordinate 991,589 downwards.
GCGCAAACAACAAGTCACTTTCAAAAAGCAGTCTTGAAGATTGGTGACTTCCTCATTGTCGTGGCCGTCGCCTTGGTTTCCTTGATTCTATTGGTCGCGTTATTCCGAGGCGATCCGATTACCGAAACGTTGCAGTTTGCATTGGTGCTAACGGTGGCAGCCATTCCCGTCGCGATGCCAACGGTGTTGTCAGTGACGATGGCGGTTGGTGCGCGGGTGTTGGCTCGCGGCCAGGCGATCGTCAGTCGATTGGCGTCGATTGAGGAATTGGCGGGCATGGATGTCCTGTGCAGCGACAAAACCGGAACGTTGACGCAAAACAAGCTGGCACTTGGCGAGCCATTCATCATGAATGGTATCACGAAAGATGAACTCTTACTGGCTGCGGCGCTTGCTTCTCGGGCAGAAAACAAAGACCCGATCGACGAAGCGGTCTTGGCCGGTTGTGATGGTGTTCGGACCAGCGACTATGAAGTGGTTCACTTTCAACCGTTTGATCCTGTTCACAAACGGACCGAAGCAACGGTTCACGATAGTCGCGGTGGAGAGTTTAAAACCAGTAAAGGCGCGCCGCAGGTCATCATGGACTTGGTTGATTCAACACAAAATGTCGCGGACGAGGAAACGAGTTCTGCGTCGAAGGATTCGTTACCTCATCCACTACATGACCGGGTGCAAACCGCGATCGATGACTTCGCCAAACGCGGATTTCGTTCCTTGGGTGTTGCTCAATGGGATGCACACAACGGTTGGCGGTTTCTTGGCGTGTTACCGCTGTCCGATCCACCACGCGAAGACTCCGCATCAACCATCGCAACCGCTCATCAAATGGGTTGTGCCGTAAAGATGGTGACGGGCGATCAGTTGGCGATCGCACGAGAAGTCGCCACTCAACTGGACATGGGCTTCAACCTCGTCGATGCACAGGCGTTCCAAGACACCAGCTATCAGGATGCTTCTCAGGTCGATGCACTCATCGAGAGAGCCGATGGATTCGCGCAAGTTTATCCCGAACACAAGTTCCACATTGTTGACGTGTTGCAGAAGCACGGGCACATCGTGGGAATGACGGGCGACGGGGTCAATGACGCGCCAGCGCTCAAGAAAGCGGATTGTGGGATCGCGGTATCGGGTGCAACCGACGCTGCTCGAGCTGCCGCTGACATCGTGCTGCTTTCACCTGGCCTGTCGGTAGTGATCGACGCTATCAAGGAATCACGCAAAATCTTCCAGCGGATGACCAGTTACGCGATCTACCGAATTGCCGAAACGATCCGTGTGCTGCTGTTCATGACGTTGTCGATTCTGGTGTTCAACTTCTATCCGGTCACGGCAGTCATGATCGTATTGTTGGCGCTGCTCAACGACGGTGCGATTCTGTCGATTGCGTATGACCGTGTGCAGTACGCCAACATGCCCGAGCGATGGGATATGCGATTGGTATTAGGCGTCGCAAGCGTTTTGGGTTTGGCCGGCGTTGCCGCCTCGTTCGGTCTATTCTATCTGGCTGAACAGGTTTACCAACTCGACCGCGACACCATTCAGTCGCTGATGTATTTGAAACTATCGGTCGCAGGCCATTTGACGATATTTGCCACTCGCACGCGAGGTCCTTTCTGGTCCATCCGCCCCGCGCGGATTTTGTTTCTCGCAGTCTTGGGGACTCAAGTGATCGCGACCTTGCTTGCGGTGTATGGAATTTTGATGGCTCCGATCGGCTGGAAACTCGCAGGATTGATCTGGTGCTATGCTCTCGCTTGGTTCCTCGTCAATGACCGACTGAAAGTGATCGCGTATCGAATCTTCGATCCGTCCAATGATGTCCTCACTCAACAGAAAAAGGAAGACTCCGATGAATAACTGGCTACAGGAACAAGCGAGCTGGAGGGACCGGGTTGATTTCCGGTCGCAAGGCGTTCCAACGTCCGATGTCCGAAGATGTCGAGCTGCTACGCGGAATCCAAGACGTTTATCGCTCACCGGATGTGACGGTTACCTAGTGACTAGCCAACCACTACCATTGGTTGTGTACTTCAGCATGGAATCCATCGACAACGACGGCCTGCAACCGGAACTCCATTCGTTCAACGATCCCAGACAGTTGCCGATTCGTAGTGAGCGGCCTGCTGATTTAATCGGTTTGACTCGACTTATTGTTTAACGCCAAGCCATAGGCGACCGCTTATAGAAAAGCTGACGCCTTCGGCTAAGCGTTAAACGATTAAATCAGCAGGCCGTGAGTAAGGCATCCCCGTCAAGTGGTTGTCTCGAATGTAGGCCAGCATGTCGCAACTGACGACGCCGTTTTCCGCTGTTCGCACAGTGGGTGGTACACCGAGCAGCATTACTTGCCTGCTGCGACTGTCTATCGAAATCGTTCGGAACTCGGTGGCACCGTGTCGAAAAAAGGAACTTGAGTCCGATGAACGCAACCAGAAAACGTTGGGAGGCAACCGAAGGTTCGCCGTTTCCGCTTGGTGCAACTTGGGTTGAGGAAGACCGTGCGTTCAACTTCTCAATCTACTCGAAACACGCCGAAGCTGTGCGGCTGTTGATTTACTCTAAGAAAGATGTTGTTGTCCCGCTTCTCGAATACTCGTTCAACTACTTGAGCAATAAGTCTGGCCCGATTTGGCACTGCCGCATCGATGCTGCCGAAGCCAAGGACGCAGCCTACTATGCGTACCGAGTCGATGGGCCGGCACCTGAGCCCGGATTCGATTGGCATAACTTCGACTTTGAGAAAATCCTGCTTGATCCTTGTGCGCAAAGCGTCTTCTTTCCCGATGGCTTCAGCCGCGAAGCCGCCTGCCGAGCTGGTTCCAACGCGGGCCAAGCTCCGCTGGGAGTGTTACCCAACCAACTCCTTCTCTCCGACCAAACCGACCCGTTGCCTTGTCCACTACGCCATGACAGCGATCTTGTTATCTATGAATTGCATGTCCGGGGATTCACACAACACCCCCGTTCCGGAATCCCGGAATCCCATCGCGGCACCTTTCTCGGTGTTGTGGACAAAATCCCTCACCTCGTCGACCTCGGCATCACCGCCGTCGAACTGATGCCAATTTTCCAGTTTGATCCCGACGACGGTGACTACTGGGGCTACATGCCGCTGAATTTTTATTCACCGCATCATGGGTATGCAACTCAGCCTGACGAGTGCAACCAACAACACGAATTCCGGAGGATGGTTCAAGCTTTGCATGCGGTCGGAATCGAAGTCATCTTGGACGTCGTTTACAACCACACCTGCGAAGGGGACCACACCGGGCCGACGTATTCTTTCAAAGGCATCGACAACAGTTCGGCGTACATCATGACGGGCGACCCCAACGTTCCGTTTGCCAACTACAGCGGCACTGGCAACACGCTGCACACCGCCAATCGAGCCATCCGGCGACACATCGTCGACAGTCTGCGGTTTTGGGATCAGCAAATGCACATCGACGGATTTCGATTCGACCTTGCGTCCATCTTCACCCGCAACTCCGATGGTTCGATCAACCTGGACGATCCGCCGATCATCGCCGAGATCGGCACCAACGCCGACCTGACCAACAACCGCTTGATCGCCGAACCCTGGGATGCTGGCGGTGAGTTCCAACTCGGTCAAAAATTTCCCGGCCAACGTTGGATGCAGTGGAATGCACGCTACCGTGAAACACTTCAGCGATTCGTCCGTGGCGACAGAGGGCTCGTCCGTGATCTGATGACGCGTCTTTATGGCAGCGCCGATCTCTTTCCCGATGATCGAATGCACGCTCTTCAACCTCCGCTCAGCGTCAACTACATCACTTCGCACGACGGATCAACGCTCTACGATCTCGTTTCCTACAACGAAAAAAACAACTGGGCCAATGGCCACAACAACACCGACGGCAGCAAAGAATACCGTTGGAACTGCGGATGGGAGGGTGACGAGGTCTCTGACGTAGTGGACGAGGTTACGAGTCCCGACACGCAAGGGATCGTGACCTCGTCCACGACGAATGCGTCACATGATTTTGCAGTGGTACTTGCCTTACGCAAACAACAAGTCAAAAACTTTATCTGCTTGCTGATGCTCTCCAACGGAACGCCGATGTTCCGCATGGGCGACGAGTTCCTGCAAACCCAAGGCGGCAACAACAACCCGTACAACCAAGACAACGAAACAAGCTGGCTCGACTGGGGACGCTTAAGCAAACACGACGACATCTTTCGCTTCGTCAAACAGATGATCGCCTTCCGCAAATCCCATCCGTCAATCAGTCGTTCCAGATTCTGGCGCGACGACATCAAGTGGTACGGCACGGGCCACCTAGTCGACATGTCACCCACCTCTCAACAACTGGCGTTTTGTCTTCACGGAGCTTCCCAAAACGACACCGATCTTTACGTCATGATCAACGCTGCGGATGCAACGGTTGAGTTCGGAATACACGAAGGGGCATCGGGTTCGTGGCGACGCGTCGTCGATACGTCGCTCAACAGCCCGCACGATTTCGCAGAGGTACCCGACAAGTCCGTAGAGAAATCTTGCTATTCCGTAAACGGACGGTCCGTCGTTCTCTTGGTAGCAGCAGGGTGACGTCCTTTTCAGCCATCATGGGGCGGAGGGCTCGTTACCTCGTCCACGACGGCCACCCCGAAGTTTTCGTTGTGACAAAGCACTAAGCAGCCGGACAGGCTCGGGTGATCGCTGCTTGCAAGTCGGGGATACTGACTGGCTTTTGCAGATAGCCGACGATGAATGTCTTGCTGGCGTTGGTTGGTTTTTCATGCGATGATAGGATGATGATCGGTACCGACAGTGTTTTACTAATCTCGGTAGCCGCTTCGATCCCAGACATCTCCGGCATCATCACGTCGGTAATGATGAGGTCCGGGTTTTCTGATCGACAAAGTTCGACCAACTGCCGTCCGTTTTCCGCTTCGACGACCAGCTCATAGCCGAGCCGTGGTAGGAGTCGTCGGAAATACTGACGAATGTCCTCTTCGTCGTCGGCGATGGCAATTCGTAAGGAGTGTGTCACGAGAGTGTCCTTGGCAATGTGATGAGGAACTCGGCCCCGCCGTCCTTGGCGTCTCCGACTGCGATTGTCCCCTGGTGTGCTTCAACAATACGATTAGCAATTGCCATACCTAGTCCTGTGCCCTTCGACTTTGTCGTGAAAAAAGCCTCGAAAATCCGTGCTCTCTGTTCCTCCGTTAATCCTGGCCCGTTGTCGCGCACCGATACGCACACCGCCGGCGTGCCATTGAGTTCGGCTGCTGTGCAGGAAATGCCAATCCGAACCGGATCGTTACAGGCAGCGAGTGAGTTTTCAAACAGGTTGCGAAACACCTGTTCGATTCGGAAGGCGTCGAGCCAACAAGTGAGTTCGATCGAATGGGGTTCTTCGATAAGCTGTGCAGGATGGTTGTCACGTGAGGGTTGCAAATTGGCCCAGGCTTTTCGCCAGACGGCCGATAGCTCTTCGGGGCTGGAATCAAGCTGCATTGGCGCGGCGTAGTTACGCAGTCCCTCAAAGAGTCGTAGCAGGTCCCCTTTGGCGCGGGCAATACGATCGAGATCGGCGCGTGATTCAGAATCCACTTCGATTTCAAAGCCAAGCATGTCCAAGCCAACCTGGATTCGTTGCAACGCATTGCGGCTTTCATGGGCGATAGCGGAAATCATTTGTCCGACCGCAGCCAGCCGCTCGGACTGAATGATTCGTTCGCGTGCTTCCCGCAATTCGGTAACATCCGATATGTAGCCCTCCAATGCAACGACTCGACCGTCTCCGTCCCCGGCAAAAACACCCTCGCCCTGTTCCCATAACCAGCGAATCTCACCACTGCAGTGACAAATTCGATAGCTCAACTGAAAGGGCCGTTTTTCAGAAATCGCCTGTTGAATCTCCATTGCGAAGTTCTCTCGATCCTCCGCAACGATGACAGATGCCCAATTCAGGAACGCTCGTTCATCGATTGGCGTCGTGGACGAGGTAACGAGTCCTTCCGCATCGGACTCGTCACTTCGTCCACTACCTCGCCTGCTCTTTGCGGTTCCAGACATAAACTCTTCGGGAGCGTATCCCGTTAGTTCCTGACAACCATCACTGATGTATTCCGTCGTCCAGTTGCCGTCGTATTTGCGACGATATGCCGCTCCGGGAAGGTTGTTGATCAGCGTTGAAAGCTGACGCTGTTTTTCTCGGATCGTTGCTTCGGCCCGCTTGCGTTCGGTGACGTCACGTATGATTCCCAAATAGCCGATCGGTTTTCCATATGAATCACGAATGATTGTTCCGACGATTTCGCCAGCAAACACCTCGCCGTTCTTACGTCGCCAACGAATCTCCTGGATGTCTTTTTGGGGTGTCGCCGTTAGATTGAATCGTTGCTCGGCTTGCTGGCGGAAATCGTCCTGATTGGCATAGAAGATCGCCCCGTGTTGACCTTCCATTTCGCTGCGTTCGTACCCAAAGATGCGGCACGCACTCTCATTAACAAACGATAGTTTGCGATCGAGTTTGGCGAGCAATATCGCATCGGGAATGCCATGGACGATGGCTTCCAACACCGATCGTTCACGATCCAGCTCCGCCTGCGCTTGGACTCGCTGCGTAATGTCGTTTTGAACTTCAACAAAATGAGACAGAATTCCTTCGGAGTCCAGTACCGGCGAGATCGTTGACGACACGTGAATCCGCTTCCCATCCTTGGTCATGCGAGTGGTCTCGAAGTGATTGACCGGTTTGCCCTGCCGAAGTCGTTCCGTATTTGCGTCGAGTTCGTCGATACAGTCTTCGGGAACGAGCAAATCTATCGGCATTCCCAATGCTTCCTTTGCTGAATAGCCATACAGACGTTCCGCGCCCGGATTCCATCTTTCGATCACGCCATCAAGATTTTTCAAGATGATGGCGTCATCGGTAGAGTCGACGATTGCTGCCATCTGACGCAGTTCGTCGTCCACGGTCACTCGCTCGATCGCAATCGCCGCCAGCTTTGCGAAGCTTTCAACGAACTGCAAATCGCGGGCATCAGGCGTCCGTGCTTCCGCGTAGTACATTGCGAACGTCCCCATCACTCGTCCACAGGGAGCAAGGATGGGTTCGGACCAACAAGCTCGGAATTTCGCCCTGGTCGCCAGATCACGATAGTCTTCCCACAACGAACTGGTATGGATGTCCTCTACGATCACACGCTTTCGAGTGAATGTAGCCGTACCACATGAGCCGACGCTAGGGCCAGGCGTCATCGCTTCCATCGCATCCAAATAGAAGTCGGGCAGTTGTCGTGATGCTCCATGCCGCAAGCAACCCTCTTGCTGATCCAACACGAGAATCGAGCCAATCATCTCCGGCCGCAACTCTTCCGCCACTTCGATGATCTCGTCAAGCACTTTGGCGAGCGGCTGGCCTTCTGCCAAGCTTAAAAGAACTCGGTTACGACCACGCAGCTCTCGCTCGAACGAATCATGCTGATCATCAATATCGGTGCAAACGGCCTGCCAGTGCTTCACTGTCCCATCCGCGTTGAGCGTCGGCAGGGCTTTAAGGATGTGCCAACGGTACGAGCCGTCCACCATGCGATACCGCAATTCGACATCGTGGTTGGCACGAGTCTGAATTGCATGTTGCCAGGTTGCCAATGCGTGCTTTTGGTCTTCTGGATGGATGGCTCGTGTCCATCCGTCCCCGAGCGAGTCTTCCATCGACAGCCCTGTCATTTCAACCCATTTCCGGTTGAAGAACATTGCCGATCCATCTGCAGCACACATCCAAACCATCACCGGCATCGCATCGGCAAACGGTTGAAAAGCTTCGTCGAAAGTGGATTTTGCAGTCATTTCGTCATCATGATCGCTGGAGGTGAACGATAGATCGGAGATTTCGACGGGCATGTGCTTGACTTTTGTGATCTGGCATTCGCTTTGCACCTTCTATTCACGCAACCGCCGTGCCCATGTGATTTTCGTTGGAAAACGTGGGAATCGCAACCGTTCCGTGCGTGTCAGGAGACTTCGACTGCCCAAATCCGCACAGTCTATCTCGCTTATACAGGCAATTTGGTAGTGAACTCGTCAAGAGTTTCAGCCACCGTTTAGGGTCATCGAAAGTTTTGACGGCTTCCACTACGAGGAAATGAGCGACTATGACCGAACCGCTGAGGTTGAGTGTGTGCAATTAGAATTGCGCCACGAGGATACGCAAAATCGCGCCGTCCATTCAACTGCCAGGTCGTTACCGAAAGTCGGTTCCCTGATTGCGCTCGAACGCGAGCATATCGCCGAAGTCCTACGAGGCGAAAACGGCAACGATTCCAAAGCCGCCCGCACTTTCGGCGTTGAACGCCAAAAACTGTATCGAATGATGAAGCAAGACGGGATCGAGGGTTAGTGTTTATCGTCGTGGACGAGATGACGAGTCCCTCACATAGCATTGAGGATGATGTCATCGTAGGTAAACGAGTGTCCCACTGCTAGGCGGCGCGTCGAACTTGGTCGTCAATCCTTGCACGGATGTTATCGTTGACGACAGATCGCATCGTTCATGCGTGAGCGTGGCTAAACGTCGGCGGGTCTCCCGCTGGAAAGCTCTCGCTACCCGCTTCGTCGATCACCGCTTCATCATGGGCAAAGTCGATATCACGCGTGCCTTGCCAACGGATGGCAAGCCTTGCCGCTTCGGCAGTTCTCACAAGTAGGTCGCGGTACCTCTCAGGCGCTGGCTGGTCCGAAAACTTTTCAGTTTCTTGCACGAAGTCCGCTTTCTCGTCGGAGTTTCGTGCGATCCCCTCCGCACACTTGCCCAAGTGTGCGCACAGTTGTTGCCATTCAGATTGGACAAATGGATCAAACATTGTTCTGCCTTTTCTCGGTTGGTGGATGTCTACTGGGCGATCGCCACGTTCACAGTCGGTGGAAAAGAGCAACTCGGATACCGATGCAACGGATTTCTCAGAAGAGCCAATCATCGGCATCCAAAAAGTAAGTGAAGCGTTCATAAAGCTCGTTCGATCGCTTCGTAACGCTGATTTCGAATTTTGCTAACAGCGGACAAGCGGCTTGTGAATATCTCCGAGTTTGAATCTGCAGAGAAGAACTTGCTCTGTCGCGTTTTTTGACGAGCGTACTTCCGCACAAGTCTCGGCGCATCGCGACCTGGCACGCTCATTGCGTTACCCGGTTGCGTCATGGTGACAACAAAGCGTTTCGCATTCGATCAAACGAATCCATATCCATTTAACAAAGAGAATTTCAGATGAGTGTCGCCTTTGAAACCATTACTGATCTCGTTCGTTGGTTCGATCAAATTGGGATGGACGATGTTCCGATCGTTGGCGGCAAAAATGCGTCGCTGGGGGAAATGTATCGGCAATTGACGCCTCGCGGCGTTCGTATCCCAAACGGGTTCGCCACGACTGCATTCGCCTACCGTTCGTTCCTGGAAGAAACCGGACTGAACGAGAAAATCTCACAAGTTCTCAGCGGCATGGATGTCGATGACATCACAAGTTTGCAGCATCACGGAATGCTCATCCGGGAGATGATTCTGGACACACCTCTTCCCGATGCGTTGGCCCACTCGATCGTCGAAGCCTATCAACACTTGTGCGAAGAACGGCACGAATTGGCCGACGTCGCCGTCCGTAGCAGTGCCACGGCGGAGGATTTGCCGGACGCCAGTTTTGCGGGGCAACAAGAAACCTACCTGAACGTGCGTGGTCAAGCGTCTGTGCTGGATGCTTGCCGTCGTTGCTATGCGTCATTGTTCACCGACCGAGCGATCTCGTACCGCGCCAACCACGGTTACGACCACATGCAGGTCGCCCTGTCGATCGGGATCCAGCAAATGGTACGTTCCGACTTGGCGACCTCCGGCGTGATGTTCTCGATCGATACCGAAAGTGGGTTCCGCGATGCCGTGCTCATCAACGCCGCTTATGGATTGGGGGAAAACGTCGTGCAAGGCAGCGTCAATCCCGACGAATACTACGTGTTCAAGCCAACATTGAAGGAAGGCTTTCGCCCGATTCTCAAGAAAGCGATTGGCACAAAGTCGATGAAGTTGGTCTACGACGCCGGCGGAAGCAAGATGACCAAGAATATCCCGGTACCGCCCGAGCAGGCGAATCGCTTTGCACTTTGTGATGACGACATTTTGCACCTGGCACACTGGGCGTGTGAGATCGAAGATCACTACAGCCAACGACGCGGCGCGGCCTGTCCGATGGACATGGAATGGGCCAAGGACGGACGTACCGGTGAACTGTTCATCGTGCAGGCAAGACCCGAGACCGTTCAATCGCGGAAGTCGGCGACAACACACGAGCGGTATCACTTGAGGCGTTCCGTTGGGAGTGGGCGAGGTAACGAGTCCAACGGCACTGAAGGACTCGCAACCTCGCCCACTACGTCGGCTGAACCATTGCGACTATTGACTGGTCGCAGCGTCGGCGAAAAGATCGGTTCTGGCCCGGTCCACCTGATCACCGATGTGCATCAATTGGATCAATTCCGTGATGGCGAGATTCTAGTCACCGACAAAACCGACCCGGACTGGGAACCCGTCATGAAACGCGCCGCGGGTATCATTACTAATCGTGGCGGACGAACGTGTCACGCCGCGATTGTCAGTCGTGAACTCGGTCTTCCTGCGATCGTCGGTACGTTGAACGCGACGGAAGTGTTACACAACGGCCAGCAAGTGACGATTAGCTGCGCCGAGGGTGACGACGGCGTCGTGTACGAAGGCCAACTGCCGTTCGATGTCGAAACGATTGATCTGAGCGGCCTTCAACGACCCAAGACGAAGATGTTGATGAACATCGGGGCTCCCGACGAAGCGTTTGCCCTGTCGGCGATCCCAAACGACGGCGTCGGGTTGGCTCGCGAGGAATTCATCATCAGCACTTACGTCAAAGTGCATCCACGGGCGCTGCTGGATTACGACCAGCTCGACGCCGCGACACGGGTCGCGGTCGATGCTGCGACGATGGGCTATGAAGACAAGCCAAAGTTCTACATCGATCGTCTAGCCGAAGGCATCGCCATGATTGCAGCGGCGTTTCATCCCAAGGACGTGATCGTTCGGCTGAGTGATTTCAAGACCAACGAATACGCGAACCTGGTTGGCGGGAAGAACTACGAACCCAACGAAGAGAACCCGATGCTAGGTTTCCGCGGCGCGTCACGATACTACTCGCCGCAGTTTCGCGATGCGTTCGGTTTGGAGTGCAAAGCCGTCCAAAAGGTTCGTCAAGAAATGGGACTGCGAAACCTGAAGTTGATGGTTCCGTTTTGCCGGACGGTCGATGAAGGACGCAAGGTGCAAGACGAGATGGCGAAGTACGGCTTGGTTCGAGGGCAAGACGGCTTGGAGATCTATGTGATGTGCGAGATTCCCAGCAACGTGATCCTGGCGGACCGATTCGCAGAGATCTTCGACGGCTTCTCGATCGGATCGAATGACCTGACACAATTGACCCTGGGCGTTGATCGCGATTCAGAGATTGTCGCTCACGTGTTCGACGAAAACAACGAAGCGGTCAAGCGTTCGATCGCCTCGGTGATTCAAACCGCCAAGGCCCACGGAGCCAAAATCGGGATCTGCGGCCAAGCCCCCAGCGACTATCCCGAGTTCGCAGAGTTTTTAGTGCAACAAGGGATCGACAGCATGTCGCTAACGCCCGACGCGCTGGTCAAAACCACGATGCACGTTCTGGAAGTTGAAAATAAAAGATGAGCCCCAGGTTGCGGAAGTCGCAATGCTCGCCAAAGCTCTCGAATCGGCCTGTTGAGCCGAGTCTTCCCGTAGTGGACGAGGTAACACAAGCCGTTTTATCTAGGCCAAGCGAGACATTCTTCCCTCGCTGACCCCGTTGTCCCCAAGCAAGTTGCACCATCGCCCCACAGGCCGGAGGCCGACACATCCTTGCCGGTGGCGTGAGCCACCGATTGGATGGAAACGGAATCACTAGCCCGGAGAGCCTGAATAACAAAGTCAACATGAAACGCTTTGCTTTCGCCACAATCATCATCGTCTTCGTCGGTGCAACGATGGTTGCCAAGCACGCTTAGCTTCGCCCTGCTTCTCGCCAAAGTACGCAGGGAGAGAAAACTGGCAAACCACGAATGAGCGACACAGTGAAAGCGAATAGGTGACGCGGACGCCCAACCGCGACATTGGCAAACGGCTTATCCGTCGCTCGTTAGGCTTTACTGGAACAGCGTTTGCAGAGCGTTCTAATGCTTCATCCAAGCTAGGGATTGAGATTGAGCTGTAGCACATGTTACTGAGACTTTCGGTGATCCCGGAGGAGGTCGAAACGTTTGGTGAGTTCCGCTACCCCGACATCAAGACTGGACGAAGCACTGGATGTCTTGTGGCGTCAGACGAGTTGTTGACGCCGTGAATCCGCCCTCGATTCCAACGGGGGAATCTAGGTGAATCCTGCCATTAAAAACGACTCAGCACAGGGAGAATTCCAATGACGCGTCTCCGTTTACACTCGATGGGTTCGGTATTTGCTCTGGCTGGTGCCTTGACCTTTGCCATCATTGCTAACGGCCAAGAAAACGCCGGCACACCATCAACAAAAACATCACCACCAGTGCTTGGCAACGAGACCACCAGCGGTGCACACGCCGATCACGACTCACCACAATTAGGAGTCATGGTGGGATCATGTCCAGGCAAAGGCGTCTGTGTACTCGATACGATCGCTGGCGGTCCAGCAGAACGAGCTGGAATTCGTCCGGGCGACTACATTTTGGCCATCAATGATCAAGAGGTTCGTTCTCCCCAGGATCTCAAGCAGAAAATCGACAATCTGGAGCGTTTCGACACGATCGACGTGAGCCTCTGGCGGCAAGGTAAGTATGTGTCGAAAGACGTTCCTTTGGCAAGTCAGTCCAAGGAATTGCCACCGATCCTTCGAGGTTGGCTGGGTGTGATGCTGTCCGACAGTGAAGACGATCAAAATGGAGTGGTGATCCAACAGGTTCATCCAAACAGCCCTGCGGCTCAAGCGGGTTTACAGAGTGGCGACGAAGTCAAGAAGATCAATGGGGAAGCGGTGGCATCGATTGATGCATTCGTTGACAAGGTGAGCGATTTCGAGCCAGGCACGAAGGTCACGTTTTCCATCATCCGCAACGATAAGGAACAAAACATCACGGCGGTGCTGGGGGAGATTTCCAACGCGCCGATGTCGTGGTTTCGACGTTCGATGCGGATGCCGATGGGCGGGCCGGATTTCAACGTGCCGCCATTCCCACCGCTACCGGGTGTCGGTGTCATGGATGATGTCATTGATGAGTTGCGCGAGCAAATCCGAACGCTGCGGAAAGACGTTGAGCAATTGAAACGCACCACGGAACCATCGACTGACAAGAGTCGAAAGGACGCGAAGGATGCGACGCAGACGGCTACTCCGGCGGCGGATAGCGTTTCATACATCGACATTCCTGCTCCGACATTCCTTGCCCAATACGATGCTAGCCGCGGATTTCCTCCGAATATCAGCAACGATTGGACTGGTTCGCGATACCAGAACCGAAATGCTGATCGCGAATACCGCTACCGAACGCCATACCGCCGAACCTATCGGTATCCGTACAATCCTTACCGGTATTATCCGTATCGATACTACAATTATGGAGGATGGCCGTATTACTATGGCGGTGGCTACCCCTACGGTTTCCGAGGTGGCGTCCAAATTGGACCGAACTTCGGCGTCTATTGGTAATGTCGATTTCTCCAGTAATCCGTCGTATTAAGGAATATCGCGACTGAATTCTGGCGAGTTCCACTACGAATGCATCCCTTCACTGACCTAGTGGTTTGTCCAGCTTAAACACTACGGTGAGACCGGGCGGCCTGCGCCCTTCCACTACCGTTAAGAGTGGATTGAGTGGCGACAGCTGCCGCCTCCTTAGACCGCTCTGTGAGCGATTGATGTCGAATGCAGCGGCGCGAAACACGGACCACATCCGACATTGCTTCTTCAAATTGTCCTCGCGCCGGTGGGGGATCGGAAATTGGTACGGCAAATGCTCTTCCTAGGAATCCAACTTCATGCGAGAGACGTATCGTTCACGGCTCCGCAACATCTCATTTCAAACTTTGGAGTTTTCTATGTTAGGCTGGGCAATCACTTTTCTAATCATCGCGTTGATTGCAGGCGTCCTTGGTTTCGGCGTCGTCGCTGGCACGGCTGCTACGATCGCGAAAGTCTTGTTTGTTGTTTTCCTCGTGCTGTTTGTCATTGGCTTGATCATGGGTCGCCGTGGACCTGTTGTCTGAGCTCGCAATGAATCGAACCAATGACTCTTCGAAAAATCGGTCGGATGCCGACGGTCGAGTGGGTGTGATCTCCACTCGCGTTTGCGCTGTGATGTTGGTGCTCTACGCATTGTTCTATGCGAGAAGCCTTGCGGTGCCGATCGCGATGGCGTTCGTGATGTACATGGTGCTGCGTCCGCTGGTCCGGCAGGGCAGCCGACTCGGAGTCCCCCCGGCCGTCGGAGCCGCAGCAATCCTGGTTACGTTGATCGTCAGCTTCGGATTCGCCACCTATTTGGTTGTCGAGCCAGCACAGCAAATGATTGCGAAGGCACCTCAACACGTCGGCGTGGTTAAAGAAAAGCTGCGTTTCCTCACGCACAAGCTCAATCAGGTCAACGACGCAAAGGAAGAGTTGACGGAGGCGAGCGAAGAGGCAAATGAAAACGATGTGGGCGAGCCCGATGAAGAAGAACCTGTGCCGGTTCAAGTCAAACAACCCAACTGGACCAACAATTATACCTACCTGAGCGGAACAGGAAATCTCGTATCGTTCCTGACGATCTGTGCGGCGTTGTTGTATTTCTTGTTGGCCACCGGCGACGATCTACTCCGCAGCATCATGCACGCGTTGCCCGACTTCACGGCCAGGCGGCGGTTGATCGAAATCATCGAGAACGTGCAGGAAGGCTTGGGCAGCTATCTCGCCCGCATTTCAAGTATTAACGCGGGTCTCGGCATCGCGGTCGGCATCGCAATGTGGCTACTTGGAATGCCCTCGCCAGCGGTGTGGGGTGTGATGGCGTTCGCATTCAATTTTATTCCAATCGTGGGCGCGCTCGTGGGGGCTTGTATCATCTTCCTCGTTGCCTTGGTGAGCTTCGATCCAACCTACTATGCATTCATCGTTGCCGGAACATATATCACATTGACATCTTTGGAAGGTCAATTCATCACCCCATCAATCCTCGGTCGGTCGATGAGTATGAGCCCCGTGCTTGTTTTCTTGTCGATAGTCCTATGGGGATGGATGTGGGGCATTATGGGCGTTTTCCTTTCGATCCCGATCCTGATCGCCATTCGAATGGCCTGTGAAGGCTACGATGGACTTCAGCCTTTGGCGTTCGTCTTGGGTGCAGAAGTGCCACAGCCTAAGAGAAAAGAAGGCGACGCCGACGAGCAATCGGAAATCGAATCGTCGAGCGGACGGTTGCCGGAAGTCACGTCATCGGGCTCAGCATCGTCACGTCCGATTGCTTCATCCGTTGGATTGTAATCATTGCCTAAAACGCTATAGGACGTCAACGTGGACGCGTTCAGCTACATTCGAGAAGTCCTCGACGAGGAACCGGTGAAGCTTGCACCTGTCCCGGCTGCGATTTCAATGCACGCCAGATTGAAGCCAATTGAGAAGCCTCATTGATGATAATGCAACGATTCCCGTGGTTTTTTCGCAGTTTGCGTGCGACATTGTTCGTTTCTGGTAGATGCCACGGATGAGCGACCGGGCGGAAACGTGTGTCGAGCAGAGAGAAATTAGATTGGCACGACAAATGCTTTTCTTGTGAACGCTATGGACATCAACTTGGATAACATTCAAACCATTCTGATTGCGGCCGCGTGCGGAGCATTGCTAGGAACCGAGCGAGAGATCGCTGGCAAACCGGCGGGTATTCGTACCCACATATTCGTTTGTATCGGCTCGGCATTGATGATGATTCTCGGTCACGCAATCGTGAATCAATTTCAGCAGCAAGAGGTGGACTCGCTATTAAGCGTCGATCCAATCCGCACGTTGCAAGCGATTGTGGTTGGTATCAGCTTCCTAGGTGCTGGCACGATCATACACCAGAAGGACGAAGGCGTTGAGGGGCTGACGACGGCAGCGACGATTTTCTTGACCGCCGGAATTGGAGTTGCAACGGCAGTCGGGCAGGTCAGTCTAGCGGTATTCGTCACCGTCTTCGCTGTTTTCGTGTTGGTCTTGGTCGGCTTCATTGAACGCAAAACCGAAAACCGGAAGCATCGCAACGATCCGACGAAATCTTGACATGGATCCACACCCTTCCGTCTCGAGCGAGCCATCCTCTATACCATCCTTGATGTCGACACTCCTGATGGAGGTGTCGAGGTCGAATGTGACTGAGATGGTGGCAGTATCACCGCCGATGTGGACGAATAACGTCCACGCAATCCACCTGTGACCAACCGTGATTGTGATTCCTAGTCCTCAATCAAGCGAAGCTTGACGGAGGACTCGCCGTTGATGATTAGATCGCCGCTGGGATGCAGCACTTGTCCGGTCATGTAGGACGCATCGTCGCTGGCAAAGAAGACGCAACGAAACCGATAACGGTGTTGACCAACGGAAGCCGGTTCCTGCGGTTCGGCGAGTTGCTTGACTTGGTCAATCAGGTGAGTCACGGGAGTTTCGTTGCTGCCTTGCACTGGAGATTGCTATTATCGATTGCAAAAACCGTCGAGGCATCGGCTGCCTAGAGACATCGCATAAATGCCACCAGCGATTTCTTTTCCTCGCTCGTTAAGTTCAACCGCGTGACGATGTTAAAAAACTCAACCGTGTCATCAAGCGTCAACAACCGTCCGTCATGATGATAGGGTGGCGAATCTTTAATGCCTCGTAGCGTGAACGTTTTGATGGGTCCGTCGGCGATATTGTACTGTCCATTGATCATTTCCGGTTCGTAGAATCGTTCCAGATGCAAATCGTGCATTTTGTTATCCAGGTAGAAAGGCGGTTGGTGGCATTCCGCGCAGCGGCCTTTTCCAAAGAATACCTCCTGACCTTTTAACTCGAGCTCCGTTGCTTTTTCCGGAATCAATTTTCCAAACTCGTCCAACTTTGGGGCGGGTGGAAAGTCCAACATATTCTGCATCTGCGCCATCATCGCCACCGCGTCCGATCGGTCTGGCAGATGCACCCCTTTCTTTGCAGCGATGACGTGATCGCCATCAAAATAGGCCGTACGCTGTTCGAACTCGGTAAAGTCTTCGACGCTGCGTAGCGAACGCTTGGACCCGTGAATCTGCTGGTTGAATAGCCCACGCAGACTGACCGTGTCGAGTCGGAAGCGAGCCGATTGCGGTCGAGTGTCAGGATTCAGATGGAACGCGGCATTGGTATGCCCGTTGGTATGACAGTCCAAGCAGGTGACGCCAAAAGTCGGTTGCTCGACCTTACGATCTTCGGTTTGGTTGAACTGCTGTTGAGGGAATGGTGTTAGCAGCAGCCTCATGCCTTCCATCTGAACGGGCGTGACTTTACCTTTAAGCAAGTCGTAATAATTCTTGATCGTCAGAACTTTGCCCTGCGAGACGTCACCGAGATCAGGCCGTGTGGTCAGAAAGATCGGTGGCGGATACTCTGGCGTCAAATGATTCGGCAAATCGAACGCCACGTCAAAGCGTTCCAGGTCACGGTTTTCCGCCTCGTTGATCGCGTCAATCTGCTCCTCGGGAAAGACTTGGCCGCCGACGGGATGTTTCGCGTGTGGCAGCGGGCGGAATCCCATTGGGAATAGATCTCTTTCCTTGATTTCCGCTGGCTCCATTTCGCCCAGCGTGGACCACGAGACGCCATTTGGAAGCCTAACCCGCACGCCTTGTTGGACCGCTTTCCTACCCGCCGACATCTTGACCTCAGACGCTTGGTCGCTCAGGTCATAACGACTCTCTAGCAACCGTTGTTGAGTCTGCATAACATCGTCTTTCTGAGCGATGTCGCGTTCCATCGTCTCCTCGAAGGATTCGCCGATCACCACCGGCATGTAAGTTTGCTCAGCCATCGATGGAGCATCGGTTGGATCCTGTGCGAATCCGCACTGGGGCGGTATCAGCATGGTCATCGCTGTCACGGAAATTGAAAGAATGATCAGTTTCATTGTTAGTTTCCTCGGTTGTTTGGCTTCGTCAGCTGCGACGCAGTAAATTGCCAGGATCACGCAGCAAACGACATGCCAGGCTACATGGTCCTTGGCTGCTTCTTTTTCGACCAGCGTTGGTTTCTCCCGCGGGGAACGAGGTAAAGGAGGCTGATCGGTACCGACCAAGAACGAAATTCGCTCGTGACTTCCAAATCATGTCTATCGGATTAGGTGGCATGGGAATTGCTTTCTCCCAGCCTGAAGACCAACGACCCAACTTCCCTGCACACCCCACGAGCTGATGGAATTTCTCAAGCAGATCTTCTCTGAATTTTCCAAAGATCGCTGCACCACGCTTGCTGCTGCACTGGCCTACTACACCGCGTTCGCGTTGCCTCCGCTGCTTTATCTATTGCTGACCGTATTGACGTTCGGCTTGTCAGTGGCATACAAGAGCGACAATGCCAAGCAGAAAGCTCAAGCAGCATTGGAAGAACAAGCGACCGAGATGCTTGGTAACCAAGCCGCTGCGGAGGGAATCACCAGGATCCTGGAGAACAACCGGCGGTCGGGAGGCGTGTGGTGGAAGACCCTGATTAGCTTTGCCGGCATCATCGTTGGTGCGACAGGCGTTGTCGGCGCTTTGCAGGATGCGCTCAACCGAGTTTGGCAAGTCAAACCAGACCCCGAAAGGTCAAGTATCCGCACGATGCTGACCAAACGGGTGCTGTCATTCGCAATGATCTTGGGACTTGGTTTCTTGTTACTCGTTTCCATCGTTGTTTCCTCTGTGCTCTCGACAGCGGGCGAGCAGCTAATCGATTCCATCGGCATCGGTGGCGGAGTTGCGGAACCAATCAACTATCTGGTTCAGGCTTCGGTCGTGTTTGTTTTTTTTGCCGCAATTTTTAAATTCATGCCGGATGCGAAGGTGCAATGGCCAGATGTCTTCTTCGGTGCGGCCATTACGACCGTCTTATTCTTGGTAGGTCGGTATGGGATGCAAGTCTTCTTTTCTTATAGTGAACCGGGAGCGCAATTGGGGGCCGCGGCCGCTTCATTGGCCGTGATACTTGTCTGGGTTTACTACTCTGCGATGATTGTGCTGTTAGGAGCAGAGGCGACTCAAGTGTACGCCGTCCGGTATGGAGATGGGATCCAACCGGAAGACAACGCGGTTCGTGTGGTCGAGAGCATCCAGCGCGCCGAAGTCCGTTGATAAGAACACACCAATTGATTGAGAGATAGCGGTAGCTTGGCACGAAAACTGCGGCTTCTTTATGGCTCGTCAAAACTTAAACACAACGACAAGAGGAAAATCCAATGAGCAAACCGTCACTCAAAGGCAAACGAATCGCGTTTCTCGCCACCGATGGCTTTGAACAGGTCGAACTTACAAAACCATGGGAAGCGATCAAGAAAGCAGGTGCCGAAGCGATTTTAGTGTCGCCCAAGGAAGGCAAAATCCAGGGCATGAACCACGATGAAAAGGCGGATCGGTTCAAGGTGGATCAATCGGTGCATTCCGCTTCAGCGGATAAGTTCGATGGATTGGTATTGCCGGGCGGTGTCGCTAACCCCGACGCCCTGCGGATGTGCGAAGATTCGGTAAGCTTCGTTCGTGACTTCTTCCAACAGCAAAAGCCAGTCGCCGCAATTTGTCATGGCCCATGGACTCTTATAGAAGCGGACGTCGTTCGTGGACGCAAAGTGACGTCATGGCCCAGTTTGAAGACGGACCTGAAGAACGCGGGTGCTCAGTGGGTCGATGAAGAATGTGTTTGTGACGAGGGCTTAGTGACCAGTCGCAATCCCGACGACCTTCCGGCATTTTGCGATAAAGCGATCGAAGAATTCGCTGAAGGTAAACACGCTGAACAAACGGCCTAATCGTTTGACGCCGTCAATCGACCTCTAAATCAACCGCTAGGAAAAGAGAAAATGAACGCTAAAAAGAAACTAATCGACTTAATCAAAGACTTCGACACCGCGATGCTCGTAACTCGCAGTCACGACGGATTGCTTGACGCTCGCCCCATGGCAATAGCCGGGGCCGAAGACGACGGTCAACTCTGGTTTGTCACCGATCGTAACTCCGGCAAAATAGCAGATCTGATGTTAGAAGAAGGTGTCGCCGTGACAATGCAAGGTTCAAATACGTTCGTATCGCTCTCAGGCACGGCTCATGCAGTGGACGATCGAGCGAAGATTGACGAGCTATGGAATGAAGCTTGGAAGGTCTGGTTCCCCGAAGGCAAGGAAAGCCAAGCGATTACTCTCTTACGAATTGAACCTTCGCACGGCGAGTATTGGGACAACTCAGGACTGACAGGCGTGAAGTATCTGCTCAACGCCGGCAAAGCATACCTACAAGGTGAGCGGCCAGAGAAGGATGTGGAAGCCAACGCTTCGGTGTCTCTGTAGTCAAACGCTCTTTGCCAAAGGAATCATGATGGATATTCGGAAAGACACTGCACCGCTGAACCAAATACCCTGTCCGAATTGTGGCAAGCACGTCGACGACCGAGCGGTCGCTTGCCCCCACTGCGGCGAAAAAATCTATGTCAACGTTCCCGGTGACATCGCCTCGGCAAGTAATCCCCCTCCTAACCCCCCTCCATCGAATGGCAGCGATTTGAGCAGAGGCGTTTGATCTGCAACGGGAACCGTCGAACGAGTTCAACGCCAAGATCATCGGAATGATTGTATTGGCAGCAAGGACCTCAGTGAACGCATACCCTACAATTGTTTAGGCTGGTTAAAAAAAACAAAAGGAGTGGGAAATGCTTGGTCACGTTAGCAAACCTACACGCAAATGATTAGACTAGTGGTGCGGACACTACACTTGTTTCTATTAAAATACTTCAGAAAGGCTTCTAACGTGAAACGCTTTATCGCTCTGACCCTCGTTCTGGTTTTGTCGACGGCTACCGTCGCGCAAGCGAGCGGCTCGGATCTTATCAAGACGCTAATTGTCGACGGACCGGCAAAATACCATAATTGGAAAAATACGACGCCGGTGCTGAAGGAAATGTTGGCTGCCTCGGGGGAATTCAGTGTAGACGTTGCGACATTTGAAGAAGGCGACGACAGCTACAAACCGGATTTTGACGCCTACGATCTGGTGGTCGTCAACGATGGGTTCGGAACGCCTTCGTGGCCGAGTGCAACGGAGCGGGCCTTTGAATCTTACGTTGAAAACGGCGGTGGCGTTGTCATTTATCACGCGGCCAATAACGCTTGGCCTGACTGGAAAGCGTACAACGAGATGTGCGCGATTGGCGGCTGGGGGGGACGCAATGAAAAAAGCGGTCCCTATCTCTACATGGACCAGGACGGCAAGGTCATCCGTGACACCTCGCCTGGTGTGGGTGGCGGCCACGGCAAGCAGGAAGCGTTCGAGATCATCGTCCGCGAAGCTGAGCATCCGATCATGAAGGGACTGCCGAAATCGTTCCAGCATGGCCCGGACGAGCTGTACTCGTTCTTGCGTGGTCCGGCGAAGAACGTCACGATTCTCGCGACGGCTCATTCCCGGGTTGGTAATAAAGGATCGGGCCACGAAGAGCCGATGCTAATGGTCATTCACCACGGCAAGGGCCGGATCTTCCATACGGTGCTCGGACATGATGTCAAACAGATACAGGCAGGTAGTTTCGTGACGACCTTTCTTCGCGGTTCACAATGGGCGGCTACGGGTGAAGTGACGATCCCGGTGCCCAGCGATTTCCCGAATCAGGCCTATCCGCCAAAAGCCAGTACCGAAGCCAATACGGAAGCCAATACCGACGCTAGTGCTGCACAGCAAGACGATGGGTTCACATCTCTGTTTAACGGCAAGAACTTTGATGGGTGGTATTTGAAGATTCGAAGCGGTGATGCAGAGATGGCCAAAAAGGTCTTTCAGGTTGAAGATGGCATGGTTCACGTTTTTGGTGATGGCTTTGAAGACGGCTACCAACTGAATATTAGCAGCAGGAGCGAAACGCACGGCTTGTTCTACGCCAACAAACCCTATAGCCGATACATCTTCAAGTTCGAGTACAAATGGGGCACCAAGAAGGTCAATAATTTCAATCAATTTCAGTATGATGCAGGCATGTACTATCACGTTTCCAACGATAAGATCTGGCCGAGCGGACTTGAATATCAGATCCGGTACAACAGCGTTACCAAAGAGAATCACACCGGCGATTTTTGGGGCGGTGGTTACGATTGGTATGCTGACAAAGATCGCAAGTTTCAGTTTCCGTCCGAAGGTGGCAAGCTGCAGCCTGATCGCGGCGGCGAACATCGTGCAAAAGCAGACGCTCCGTTCCATGCTCTTGATGGAGAGTGGAACCAATGCGAAGTGATTGTGATGGGTAACAAATATGCCATTCACAAACTGAACGGCGAGATCGTCAACCTGGGCATTGATTTGGACCGCAGCGAAGGCAAAGTCGGCTTGCAGTCCGAAACGGCCGAAATCTTTTATCGCAACATTATGATCAAGGAGTTCGACAAGGATGTCCCGATCGAAGAATTCTTAACGGAAGACCAATTAAGGGCGCTCAAAAGGTAGGGTTAACCCGTTTGTCGAGACCCTCGCTTAACGGCAGCCATTTACCGTTCTGCAACGATCTGTAGAACAGTATGGCAAATCGGACAGACTCTAGCTCGATAGGAAGACAACATGAATTCTAGCAGAACACGCCGGTTCTATTCCATTCCACTGGCGCACGGTTGGCCGTCATTCGTCATCCTTCTGCTGCTTTCGCTGTTCATCCTAGGCCCCGCTGTGTATGCCCAATCATCTCGCAGTGATTTGCCTGAGGGTTTTGAGGGAAAAACTCTTCTTTGGAGTGTTGAGCTCGGCACGCACCAGTATACGTCGCCACAAATCGATGGTGATCGGATCTATCTCGGCACCAACGATTGGGGGCTGGAGCACCCGTCCGTCGAATCGACTGGCGGAGGACTTCTGCTATGTCTGGAACGCACATCAGGCGAGCTGATTTGGCAACTGCCACTCCCCCGCTACATGGCGGGTACGACGCCGCCGTTCCATTTCAACCATTTCAAATGCGGTCTTTGCAGTCAACCTCAAGTCGATGGCGATCGGCTTTATCTCGTCGGGTCAAGGGGTGGGATTCTCTGTGTTGATCGAGATGGGCAGGCCGATGGCAATGACGGTCCGTTTGTCGATGAGCTGGTGTATATGCAACCAACTGACACTAGCTACCAGCTCCAACCCACCGATGGCGATATCATCTGGCGATACGATCTGATCAAACAGCTCGGTGTCATCCCTCACGATGCTTGTAGCAGTACACCGCTGCTTCAAGGCGAATTTCTGTACGCCAACACATCCAATGGGCACGATGACACACATGATCAGGTGGCCAACCCCGAGGCGCCAAGCTTAATTGTGTTGAATAAGAAAACCGGCGGTCTGGTTGCTACCGATGGCGGGATTTTTGGCGAGCGACTTCTGCATGGAAACTGGTGTTCGCCGGTTGCGACCAATATCGCCGGTCGCAACATGATCCTGTTCGGTGGCGGCGATGGTATCCTTTATGCATTTGAACCGATCGATCCGAACGATCCGTCAACCTATGTCGAAGCGGAGACAGGCGGCGTGCCATCCCTCAAGTTGATCTGGAAAACCGATTGCAATCCGCCCGAGTACCGCTCACGCGATGGTCAGCCAATCGCTTATGCACGTTGGAACAAAAAAACACCGGACGGACCCAGTGAGATAATCGCCAAGCCGGTCGTGCATAACGACCGGGTCTACGTTCCAATCGGACAAAGCCCTTTGCATGGCCCTGGCCAAGGCCAGCTCTCCTGTATCGACGGTGCAACCGGAAAGTTTATCTGGAAAACGACTGAGGTCGATCGATCGATTTGCGATGTGGCGATCGACAGCGATGGCTTACTCTACATCCCTGACTACTCCGGCGTAATGCACTGCCTCGACGCTGACACGGGCAAGGTGGTCTGGCAACACAAGATGCGGTTCGGAGCTTGGACCGGCTCACCTGTACTCTACGATGGTAAAGTTTTCGTCGTGACGGAAAAGGACAAGAAGCTCTGGACATTTCAAGCGGGCCGAGAGTGTGAAGTGCTGCAGGAAGCACGGCTTCCTTCGGCCGCGATTTCCCCGGTCGTTCACGAGGGGGTCTTCTACTTGCCAACCCAACGCAAGTTGCTCGCAATACAATACGATGAGTGAACCGTCAAGTAAGATGCCAAGTTGCAACTCGGTGAAATACGCGACACGCTGATCACCAGCCTCGCGCCACTCGTCCATATGCCCGGACAGGCGGATCGCTGAGTTTCGAGGGGTTATGAATTTTCAAGCGGTCCAGGCAGGTAGCATGGAGCGCACCGCGGAGGGGTGTCGCCTTCCCTCGAACTAAAACCAGATGTCGTCTTCATGTGCTTTGTCTAACGTCATGATGATGGTGATTGGTCCGGGATGTCATGCCGCATCGGAGACATCGACCTCGATGATCTGACCTCTCTCCCGTTGTCCCGTTGTCCCGTTCTCAATTCACGCAGGGGCGGTGTCGCGGCTGATTCACGCATTATCTGACGACACCGTTTGACGTGCTGGCCAGCTATGTTCGGCGACACGTCTGGTTCGTTTGAGTGGCTCGGATTTTTGGCGATTCTACAAGAGTCGCCGAGCTTGAGGGCGTTTGTTCTACAGCTTTTTATTCAGCTCGATGGCGTTGATGACCGCGTCTTCTTCGGAAGGCACGAAATCTAAGATCAGCGGCTCACCGGCCTCGGCAGTGACAAAGGATTTGATCTTTACCGCCCGAAACGATCCGTAGTCGCGAGCCAAGCTGATTTGCTCAATAACGGGATTCCCGTTCACATTGACCGTAAACCTCCGGTTTTTAGCACTCGACGGTTTCTTGTCATCCGATCCGCTCAGCTCATAGGGAAGTGCAGTGGATTTCTGGCCTGTGAGTTCTGCGAAGTGCAGAGTGACTTCATACACACCCGGCGGCACATCAAAGCGATATTGTTTGATGCCGATTCGCTGGGTTTGGTAGAGCGGATCGCAATGGGTTCCTTTGATAGGTTCACTCGTTCCATGTTGTTGTCGAGGTGCTGGGCTCATGGAATAGACCTTGCCGCCGACGTAGCCCCAACTTCCTTCGCTGTACTCTTTCTCGGGGAACCATGCCTGGTCGATTTGATCATCGTAAAAGAATCGATAGTCGCCGCAATTCAATGACAAACCCGACGAAGGGAAGTTGGACAACTTGATGGGATAGACATCCATCTTGACGGTCGCAAAATCTTCGACGGTTTTATCGGTCGTGCTGATTGCCCGCAGCAGGTTGTCTCCGTCCACGAAAGGCACGTCCCAGATTGCTTTATTGTGATCGCCGATTTCCTTTTTGCCGAGACTGATACCGTTGTGAAACAGTTCGAGCTCTTTTTGGTTCGAGAAGACTTCGACTGGCATCCTGCAGATACCTTTACCCGCTTCGTCCTCGACACAGGCCCGACGAATCCAGGTTTTAGCGGCAATCCCGATCAGCGGCTCTTTGAGCAACGCTGCCTGATAGAAATAGAAAACATCTTTAGGTTTGCGATCGATTCCGACCAGCCCTTTGTTGTTGATGTTCGCAACCGTATCAACGCGGCCAACCGATCCGAAGTCGGCATAGTTCCAGACATTCATCCCGGCGATAAACGGAAGGTTAGCTAGAGACTTCAGATACTCTTCGTGGAAACGGGTTGCGTATTCCATCGTGAAGTCGAATCGCACTGGGGCAAGTGCATGCAGTCGAGGATCCGCACTGGCGCCATATTCAGCAACGATGATCGGTTTGTCAGGAATCGCGTTGTGATATTTGGTCATTTCAGAAGTGACATTTGTAATCTTGCCACCGTACCAGCCGAAATAGATGTTCCAGCCCACGATCATCGGCAAATCCGTCAGACCCGTCTCTTTGTAGCGATTCAAATTGGCGTGGTTCGGAATCATCGTATAGCGGTACGGATCCTGCTTGCGGGTCAGGGCTTCGATTTCGGATGCAACTTCATAAACCCTTTGGAAGTAAACCTTCTGCTTCTCTTTATCGTCTTTGTATTTCGGGCGCAGTAGCACCTCGTTCATATAGGCCCAGATGATCAGACTAGGGTGGTTGTAGTTTTGCCGTATCATTTCCAGTTGTATATTCAGGCAGTTCTGCTTGAACGCATCGGACTCGCTGATGGTGTCGATAATTGGAGTTTCAACGGTGGTCAGAATTCCAAGTCGGTCGCACAATTCCAGAATAGCGGGATCTTGTGGATAGTGCGCAATCCGAAGGAAGTTGCTGCCCATCTCCTTCAGCTTCTTGATGTCTTCGCGATGAATATAATCCGGCAAAGCATTGCCGATGCCCTTGAAGTCTTGATGGCGGTTGGTGCCGATCAGCTTCATGTGTTTACCGTTTAGAAAAAAACCTTTCTTGGCATCAAACGAGAACCAACGGCAACCGAACAGATTAGTGACCTCATCCAGCTTGCGGTTGGTTTCCGCATCGTAGATCTTGCAGACCAGACGATACTGGCTGGGTGAATCAGGGCTCCAAAGTGCAGGATTCTGGATCGGCTGGATCACAGGTTTGACAGTGAGAACCTTACCGGCTGCAAGCTTGTGGTCCGATGAATAGGCAGCAACCTGTTCTCCGTCTGGGCCATAGATAATCGATTCGAGTTTGACCTTGCTGTCTGCCGCTCCGCTGTTCATCAATTGAACATCCACGTCCAGTTCAGCCTGCGTTGCCGACACCTTTGGGGTGCGGATAAAGATTCCGTTGGATGCATGGTCTTCGATGTTAAAGTGCGTCTTTTCGGTGGCCACCAGGAACACATCGCGATAGATCCCACCATAGAAAGTGAAATCGGCTTGCAGGGTTGGGATGTCTAGGTTGTGCGACGTATCCACTCGAACCGCCAGCTCGAACTCAGCCGATTCCCTCGAGGAATCAAACTTCACAAATTTCGATATCGGAAAGACAAAACGGGTGTAGCCGCCGATGTGGTTGCCGGCGAATTGGCCATTCACAAAAACGTCCGTTTCCTGATTGGCCCCTTCAAAGAACACATAAAGTTCTTTGTCTTTGTAATGGGAGGGGACGGTGATGTTTCTGATGTACCACGCCGGCCCCCGATAGAAACCCTCGGTTTTGCTCGTCGCACCATGAATCGCGTCTTCAGCGTTCCAGGTATGAGGCAGATTCACAATCTCGACATCCCGATCACCGATCTCGGTCAAGGCAACCGGTTTCTCCGTGGCATCTTTGAAAAAGATCCACGAGTCGTTAATCGAATACTTGATTTGCTCGCTGTCTTGCGCACACACGGTGCTGGACAACAAGAGCATGGAAACCGTCAAGAAGTTTTTCATGTTGTATTTATTTTGTGAGGATTTGAAACGATGGAAGGAAAGGTGTCCGTTACGAATGGCGTTGTCCACGGTATTTTTGACGATTTTCCGAGACCGGAAGCAGCAGCCAACCCAGCGTCGAAAACCGCGTTCCTTCGCGGTTTTCAAATTTCCTTTCATTGTCACCGATATAAAAATTTTATCTAGGCGTGACCCGATTGGTCGATGTCATTTTTCGGTGACGTGACCTTCCTTGGATGGAGTGTGAAAATTTGACCAAGGAAGGCTCATGTCCCTTCCGTTATCTCACGCAGCGGATTGCTTTAACCGTTAAGTAAGATGCCAAGCTGCAACTCGGTGAAATACGCAACACGCTGGTCACCAGCGTCGCGTCAGTCGTCCACCTACTCAGACAGGCGGATCGCTGAGTTTTGGGGGGGGGTATGACTTTTCAAGCGGTCCAGGCAGGTAACGTAGAATCAACTGCGGAGGGGTGTCGCTTTCCCTCGAACCAAACCAGATGTCGTCTTCATGTGCTTTGTCCAACGTCATTATGATGGTGATCGGTCCGGGGTGTCGTGTCGCATCGGAGACATCGACCTCGATGATCTGACCCCGTTGGACCACTCCCTTGCGTTCAGCGACCTTGGTCAACCGTTTAGGGGGTCCCACTTCGGTCAGGTTGTCTTCGCTCCAATCGGCATGGTCACCTAGGAAATACCGGAGCGTCCCGGTGCCAGAGTCGATATTTTGTGTCAAGCGAAGTCGAGCTGAGCGAATTCCATCTCTGTCGGGGATTTCGAAGCGCAGGTAGACAATGCGACGCTGACCTTCCACCTTTAGCTGCTGATTGTGCTCTGGCTTGCCACGATCGAGGGTTACGTCGTCGGTTGGTGTCAGTGTCAGAATCTCCATCGGTGGATGCGACAGTTTCTCGGCTGCAAAGCTTGCCATCCCGGTGGAAGCCATTTGCTGAGAGCCGACCTCGACGGAGGCTTTGTCGCTATTTCGAGTCAGTTTGACGCTGCCCTCATACACTTTAAGTTCCGTATGGTCATTTGCCACCAGCGAGAAAACCGTGCCCATCACCGCCACGGTAGAGTGCCCCGTCCGAATCTGAAAGGCAGGCATCCCTGGGCGGCGTGGTGCAATCTCAAAAAATGCCTCACCCTGCTGGAGTATTACCTCTGGCGAATCCGAAACGAGTGTGAGCCGTGCGCCGGGTTCCATCGAGAGTATCGAGCCATCAGCGAGACGAACCATTGCCTGAGCATTCGCGTCGCAAATGACCTGGTCCCCGGTTTGAAGAGGGAGATTGGGGATCGCTTGATAAAGCCGCTCGCCTCGTTCGACCAACGTTTCGCCGCTCCCAGAAACACTCATGCAGACCCCAATTTCGAGTGTTGAATCGAGATGGGGGTGATACGCATTGTAGCCAATTGTGGCAGAGACCAGCAGAATCGCAGCAACTGCGATTGCCGCGTAAGTCCAATGCCGCGACGGTCTTACTTCGTTTTGAGTTGGCGACTGCTGAATCGCTTGAAGTTCGACTTGTTCGACGAGGGTCTCACGCAGCAGAACATGCACACGAGTCGCCTCTTGGAATCGTTGTTTCCATGGTTCCGATGACTGCACAATCCTGTGTAACTCGCTCAGTTGCTCGGCAGAGATATCGCCTTCCAGATAGGCGGCCAACAGGTCATCAAAATGTTTATCGTTCATTGCGTGTTCGTCTTTCTTCAGCTCTCGGCCGTTTTTGCCTGAATACATTGACGCAGTTGGAATCGCAATCGCGCTAACGTCGTACGGATCGACCCGAGCCGACAGGCTGCGGATTCGGCCAATTCTGGGCCTTTGATGTTGTGGCCGTAACGCAACAGTAGAAGTCGCTGCATTCGGCTGGGCAGTTTCTGAAAACAGCTTCGAAGTGCCTTTCGTTCACGGTGCCACATCTCGTCGTCCCCCTCAGCACTAATCATTGCTAAATCGGCGATCATCTCGCCTAGCCCATTTGCGGGGGATTGCTTTTGACGTCTCCAATACTGATGCACCACGTTCTTAGCGATCCCGCAGGCCCAAGGCGTAAAGCTCCGCGTCGGATCAAACTGCTCTTCGCTATGAAGAATCTCGAGCACGGTTTCCTGGAAAAGGTCCTCGGCCACGTCGAAGTCACGCACCATGGTCACAATCATGGCCAGAATCCGAGATCGGTTCTCCGTGATGTTTAGAAACGATTGAAACGAGCGATTGTCCATAGCTTCCATTGTTGATGGGGCATTGATAGGGGCAACTGTCCCTTGGTTGCGACTTGCACTCGCATCCTGCCTGTTATTCACAAAGGATGGAAGATCGTACACAACAATCACTCGGGTTTTCCCCGATATTTTGCATTTTTTTTGTGCACGGTTGGCAATTTCCGTCAATAGTCCGTAACGGGATGAATGGTTTTACATCAATGAAGGTAACGACAGGGATCCGTGATGATCAAAATGTTTGAAATGAAGAGGGAAATGGCGCGTCTTGCTGGGCTCGGCGTTTGCTGTTTTGGGCTTGCTTTGCTGTTGGCGAGTGCGGCGAACGCGGCCGATGCGACGATCAGTGGAGAATTGCGACAGTGGCATAAAGTCACATTGACGCTTGACGGGCCGCAAGCTTCGGAAGATGGAACTCCGAACCCGTTTCTCGATTATCGAATGCAGGTCACGTTTTGCCACCCCGAGTCGGGACAGACCTATGTCGTCCCCGGTTATTTTGCTGCCGATGGCGATGCCGCCAATACGTCGGCGACATCGGGAAACAAATGGCGAGCTCACTTGGCCCCGGATCACCCGGGCGAGTGGACTTACAACGTCTCGTTCCGACAAGGCCAAAATGTTGCGGTTTCCGATGCCCCCGATGCGGGAACGCCCGTCGACAGCGTCGATGGATTGAGCGGGAGCATGATGATTCTAAAAACCGACAAGACAGGTCGTGACTTTCGAAGCAAGGGACGACTTAACTATGTCGGCAAGCATCACTTGCAATTTGCCGGAAGCGGTGAGTTCTTCCTCAAAGCTGGAGCGGATGCCCCTGAGAACTTCCTCGCTTACCGAGACTTTGATGGCGATTTCAAAACCGACGGGCATAAAGATAACCTGATCAAGGATTGGACGCCACACGTTCAGGACTGGAAGCCCGGTGATCCGACGTGGCAGGACGGGAAAGGAAAGGGGATCATCGGAGCGGTCAACTATCTCGCCTCGCAAGGGCTGAACTCATTCTCGTTCCTGACTCTCAACATCGACGGCGACGATCGAAATGTGTTCCCTTATACGACCTATGGCGAGCGAGACCGAATCGACTGCTCGCGTATGGATCAATGGGAAACGGTTTTCGCGCACGGTACCCATCTCGGCATGTACCTGCACTTCAAAACACAAGAAGCGGAAAATGTCAATTTGCTCGATGACGGTGACTTGGGAAAACAGCGAAAGTTGTACTATCGCGAGCTGATTGCCCGTTTCGCTCACCATTTAGCACTCAACTGGAATCTGGGTGAAGAGGTTGGCTTGGGACACAAAGTCAGCACGCAAAAAAAGCAGGATTGGGCGGAATACTTCTGGACGCACGATCCTTACCAGCACCACATCGTGATCCACAACGGCAACAACCACTTCGACCTGCTCGGAGACGCCTCTGCGCTGACAGGGTTCTCGCTACAGACCAATCAAGCCGACTTCAGCCGTGTGCATGACGCCACGCTCAATTACATCCGTCGTTCTGTCGAGGCGGGAAAGCCCTGGGTGGTGGCTTGCGATGAGCCTGGCGATGCGACGCATGCACTGATCACCGACGCCGAGGACCCGACGCGAGACAATGCACGAAAGAATGCGCTGTGGGGAAACCTCATGGCTGGCGGCGCTGGCGTCGAGTGGTACTTTGGCTACAAGCACCCGCACAGCGATCTGACCTGTCAAGACTATCGCGTGCGTCAGAAGATGTGGGAACAATGCCGAATCGCTCTCGAGTTTTTTGCGGACAACAAGATCCCATTCTGGAACATGAAAAATGCGGATGAGAAGTTTGCCAGCAAGAATGCTTATTGTCTGATGGAGCCAGGAAAGTTGTATTTGGTGTTCTGTAAGCAAGCCGAGCAAGCGGCACTTGATCTTTCTGACGCAGAGGGCGTCTTTGAAGTCCTGTGGTTCAATCCACGCAGCGGTGGACCCTTGCAGACTGGATCGACGCAGGTGGTGAGCGGGGGCGGCAAGGTCATGATCGGCGATCCGCCCAGCGATTCGGGGCAAGATTGGTTGGCCGTCGTTCGGCCTGGCGATGCCAATCACGACTATCCTCCCGGCGTCAGTGCGGGAGCAGATCTGACAATCATGCTGCCACGCTCGGCAAACTCCGTCACGGTCGATCTCAAAGGCAAGATTAGCGATGACGGAAAACCAGGTGGCGCGTTAACGTCGCAGTGGACCAAAACCAGTGGCCCCGGAGCTGCAACGTTTGCGGACGCGACCGCTCAAGAGACGAACGTCACCCTCAACGGTGCTGGTAAATATGTCTTGAAACTGACGGCGAGCGATGGAAAGCAGACTGCCGCGTCGAGCCAGACAATCACCGTGGAACCTTTCCAGTCGAGAGTGACGCGAAGTGTGTTCCCGATCGACGATGTCTGCATTGAGGGAACCAAAGTGATTAACGATCAGCATCTGAAGGTCGAAGGAAAGCGTCGTACGAGCTTGATTCAATTCGATCTTCAGGGACTTCCGCCAAACATCCTTGATGCCAAACTCCGTTTGACCGGCGGTGGTGATGCTGGCGGCGGAACGCTTCGCGTTTTTCGTGGGGCGCATTCGGATTGGAATAGTAACACGTTGACGAAGGAATCGGCCCCCAAACCGAACGAGCTAGTCGGCGAGTTGACTGGAAATGTTGGTCAGGGCGAATCGGTGACCATTCCCGTCACGTCGATGATAAAAGGTGACGGCACTTACACGTTGGTCGTGACGCTTGACGAGGGCGGTAATGACATTTGGTTTGTCGCGTCGGGAAGCGAGGAGGGGCCCGAGCTTTTGATCACGTTCGAAGATCCAGACGGACGCTACGCCACGTTCGGCCAGTCTGCCGAAGCGGATGCTGGTGACGCTTTGGTCTTGCAAGCCATG
Source organism: Novipirellula aureliae (assembly GCF_007860185.1). Lineage (NCBI taxonomy): Bacteria > Pseudomonadati > Planctomycetota > Planctomycetia > Pirellulales > Pirellulaceae > Novipirellula > Novipirellula aureliae. Next base: position 958,906 of record NZ_SJPY01000002.1, on the reverse strand, counting down.
ACCGATTTCGAGTTCGTCGTTTCGGGCCCCTTTGTGCCGGGCTACAAGGACGGTGCCCGAAAGGCGATGGCGATCGATGCGGCTCAGTATCAAGGCAAGTTTGCCGCAGCCGAGACCACGTTCAAAGGCGAAGCGGGGGTATACGATCTCGTGCTGACAACGCTCACCGAAACCGACGGCGAATCCTCCTACCGACTATTGGTAGCTGGAGAAAAGGTCGGTGAGGTGCAAAACCCGGTAGCCAAGCGTGATTATGAGACGACCCCACATCGTTTCAGCGAAGTTTCGCTCATGCCCGGTGACACGATCCGCATCGAGTTTAGCTCTGCCTCGAACGGTAAGATTCCCGAAGGCGACGCCTTTGCTTTCTCTCGTGGACGATGGGAATCGGTAACGATTCTTGATCATGGTGCTGCGTTTAAGCAACCCGCAAAGGCAGCCAAGCCGCCGGCTTCCGCTGAAGCGAGCAGCAAACCGTTCGACTACACCTACGACCAAAATCAAGCGAAGAAAGTGCACAAACAGAGCAACGGAATCGTCGTTGTCGAAGCCGAGGATTTTGACTCGGTCGATCGCCAGCATCACCGAAAATGGTACCTGACGACTGCCGATACAATGCCGAACGTGAAACCGGACCCCGATCCGAATCACGCCGATGGTGCTAGCGGCGGCGCGTATCTGGAGATCTTGCCTGATACCCGAGTCACGCACGCAGATCCGCTGGTCAGAGGTGTTAGTTTCTCGAATACGCCTGGCGAGTGCAGCGTGCTGTACTACCCCGTCATGATCGAGAAGCCGGGACGCTATTACGTTTGGGCACGCATTTGCTGTACGGGAGCCGAAGACAACGGACTGCACGTTGGAATCGATGGCGTGTGGCCCGAGTCAGGTGCCCGAATGCAATTCACCGGCCAACACGGCAAGTGGCAGTGGGATTCTCGGCAACGAACCGACAAGGTTCATACAGGCGTGTTGGGGCAAATCTGGCTCGATATCGACGAACCAGGCCTGCACACGATCATGTTCTCGATGCGAGAGGATGGTTTCGAGTTCGATAAGTTTATGCTGACCCCGAACCAAAAGCCAATGGCAAGCAAGACGCTCGAACCCGGCCCTCCAGTGAGCCCCAGGTTGTAGGCAAGTGAAAGATTTGTGTTTGTCGCGATCGGTATTTACTGAGTTGGCGGAGAAACGAAGGAGAGATGCGAACTAAAAATGTGGTGAGCCACTAGCGAAAGGCGGGGCGTTGTGTCTGCTTGTGGTATGACAAAAACTCTGTTTGAAATAAGGATACAAGGATGAAACGATTATTAGAATACATATCAATACCGACCCATAGAATTTTCACTCGATCACAGGCGAGCGATGTTTGGGGATGGGGGCTGAGATTTAGCATGCTTGCTATGCTTTTTTCTGCAAACACAAGTCTTCAGGCACAGGTCAAGCTTGCTAGTATTTTTTCAGACAACATGGTGTTGCAGCAGGACCAGCAGGTAAAGATTTGGGGGACGGCTCCTGCAGGAAATCTTGTGACTGTGAAAGCAAGCTGGAACGAATCGGTCTCCACCAGCACCAATGATAAGGGGCAATGGGAAGCCACCCTGACCACCCCCAAAGCCGGGCCGGATTCGTATGAGCTGTCCATTGTGAGCGACGAAGCCACCGTGCGTCTGAACAATGTGGTCACTGGCGAAGTTTGGTTTTGCTCTGGACAATCCAATATGAATTTTCAACTCAGAAGGAGTAAAGGGGTAAAGCAAGACACGATGCTTGCCAACAATCCACAGATACGTTTTTTTCAAAGCGGTAAAACAGGGTGGCAAGTCAGTACGTATGACATTGCAAAGGATTTTTCAGCGGTAGGATTTTACTTTGGTTTATCTCTGCACCAAAAGCTAAACGTTCCGGTGGGCTTGATTCAGTCTACGGTGGGCGGCAGTCCGGCAGAGGCCTGGACTCCCCTTGAGACCCTACAAAACGATCCTGCTCTGAAAGTGGTTGTTGATCGCTGGGATCGATGGCTAGCCGACTACAATGCCACTGACGCGTCTGCCTATAACTCGGCTTTGAAGCAGTGGGAGGCAAACGGAAAGCGAGGCATCGAACCCCCGATGCCGCGTTCTGTTTACTCCATCAAACGCTACCATCACCAGCGTGGTATCTTGTTCAAAGATAAAGTAAAGCCCTTTATTCCCTTCGCCATCAAAGGCGTTATTTGGTATCAGGGCGAAGGCAATGTGGAGTGGGGCAACGAGTATGAGCATCTTTTTACGAGTCTCATCAGCGCTTGGCGTAACGCTTGGGGACAAGGAGATTTTCCCTTCTTTTTCGTGCAAATCCCACCGTACAATTACTCGGACCGTTTTGGCAAGGACAGACGCCTTCAAGCCCCTATTCTTCGCGAAGGACAAAACCGTGCCCAAGCGCTTCCAAACACCGGCATGGTATGCACGATGGATATCGGGGACCCGGACAATGTACACCCCATCATAAAAAAACCTATCGGAGAACGATTAGCGCTCATTGCCTTGGCCAAAACCTATGGTTTTAATACCATTGAATATTCGGGACCGACGTTCAAACGCTGTTCCGTGACGGGCGATAAAGTGACGGTCGAATTTGATCATACTGCCCAAGGCTTAGTGGCCAAAGACGGTGCTGCCAAATGGTTCGAACTGGCCGGCCCCGATGGCGTATTCCACCCCGCTATTGCAGCCTTGGAAGGTCACAAGGCCATTGTTTCGAGCAATAGCGTGACGGAGCCCATTAAAATTCGGTATGCTTGGCAATCCGCTCCAATAACCAATGTATTCAACTCCGAAGGATTGCCGGCCGTTCCTTTCCTCGCTGACACTTCGAGTACGAGCCGATAGCGGTGCCTGCAATAAGCATGGTGTGGATGTGGGACACTTCACGTACGCCTATGACTGGAATCCTGTCTGTGTCGGGGGGCTCCTGATCGGCGCGCTGGCCGTTGCCGAGCACGAGACGGCGAGGTTCGTCGTGCCCCATGCCCTTAAGCACTTACCGACAGCGATTGGTTCCTATGGGCCCGATGGTGTCTGGCCCGATGGTGTCTGGCCCGATGGTGTCTGGCCCGATGGTGTCTGGCCCGATGGTGTCTGGCCCGATGGTGTCTGGGTCGATGGGATCGGCTACAAGAATTCGCAACCAGCTACACGGCCTTTGCCCTGACTGCGCTGGAGTCCTTGCTACGATCTGACTTTGGCCTTTCAAAAATCCCGGGACTGTCCCAAACCGGATTCGTCCTCATCTATTTTTTTTCGCCTCCGACGGGATTTCTTTTCCGTTTCGCGGACGCAGGAGACATCATGAAGTGAACGTCGGCCGCCTGCATGTTTTGGCTTGCCCGAACGTTCAAAAATCACCGCTTTTCGGATTCCGAATACGATCTCGTTGGGGCCGACGACGTCAGTCCCTTCCACATCCTCTGCTACCCGATCCCACATAAAACGCAGTCGCATGGATGGTGACGGAACGGATGCCCGGAACGATCGAGAATTGCAAGGGAACCGTTCGCTGCTCAAAAGCCTTAGGCCATCCGAAATACTGGATGGAGTGAGGGTGATTCAATTCTACGATTCACACCATTTTCCCCCCCCTTTTTCCAAAACAGCCGATTTCAGAGTTTGAACAGCTATCAAGAAAGGGGCTATAGAGATAAACTCAATGTCCATGTCCTCAGGGCGTGGACGTTTATTGTATTTTGCACTAAGTAGCCATTCAGGTTTGATTTTTGGGAATCTTTGTTATGAAAAAAGCTCAGTATAATTCAGTAACTAAAATCCTTCCGATCCTTTTCAGTTGTGGACTCATTGTTTTTGCGGCCAGTTCATGCAAGAAGAATGAAAGCGAAAGAGCTCTGGAAAAACCTGATGTTACAATTCAAACCTCTGACAAAACGATTTCAGATTGGGCTTCTTTCTTTCCAGATGGTTTGATGGACTCCGATGGTGTTGATGTTCCTTTGGAACGCCTGGAAGGTAAACTTGTTGGATTGTATTTCTCGGCTTCATGGTGCGCTCCCTGCCATCTTTTCTCACCCCATCTGATTGAATTTCAAGATCAATATAAGGAGCATTTCGAAGTGGTCTTGGTTGGCAGAGATGGTGTGAAAGAAAAACAGTTGGAATATATGAAAGAATACGACATGCCCTTTCCGACAACGAAATGGGCCAACGGCAAGAATACTCAATCCAACAATCTAAAGGACAAGTATAAGGCAACAAGCATACCGCGTTTAGTCATCCTCTCTTCGGAAGGCCAGCTTGTCATCGATAATGCTCGCGAGGCCATCCAATCGACACCGGAGGATGTTGCTGAGTTATTTACAAACAAACGAAAGCTGGACGAGTTGGTGGCAGCGAACGCCAAGATATTGGCAAAGCAAGCCAATGAAGCCCAAATAGAACTTCAAAACAAAATCCAAACATACACCAGGGCTCTTCAGGAAAAATTTCCCCCTCTTGATGAAGGTCACAAAACGACCCAAATTGCTCACTATACATTTGATTCTACAGCGGATGATTCGCTCGAGGAGAGTCCTGCCTTTACTCTGGAGAACACGACTTACGAAGACGGAGCGTTAAACCTCAACGGCCATTATTTCCCCAGGGACGGTGGGTATCGAGCAAGCCTCTCCTTAGCGGATTTGCTGTACACCCAGTTCAGTATTGGACAGGAATTTTTAATACGTGAACACGCCGATGTTGCCAGTAAATCAACGACAATCGTTGTCGGTGGCAGAAGCTTTCGCTGGTTCGGTCTTAGGTGCAATCAGGACGGGAAAATAGAACTGTTTCTGAACAACGGTCGTTTTGCTCACACTCTATCGGGTGCCGAAGTCTCCTTAAACGAATGGAACCGTGTTCTGACCTCGGTCGATCTGTATGAGGGAGTCGTTAAAATCTGGTTTAATGGCAAGCTGCTGCCGGAAGTCAAGATTCCGGAAGATTTCATACTGGATGTGATTGCTTCACAAGCGATAGAGCGGGATAAAAATTTCCACTTTACGAATCATAGTACCTCAGAAACACTCGACGGACTGGTGGATGATGTGGTTATTTACGATGGATCTTTGTCGGATACTGAAATAGTCCAAGAAGCGGCATCCTTTGGTAGTCGGTGGAGCAATTAGGTGGAGCAATGAGGGGACAGGCTAAAATGGTCCGGAAAAACTGGAGTTCCCGCATGAGGTAAGCGTTCTATTTGCCCACGTTGACGATCACGTTAGCGTGGTGAGTTTCGATCAACTGTCCGCTTTCAGGAGAAACTCAGGTGAAACGTGTTCCCCGATTCAACCACCGCCGAGCAGTGGTGTGATCGCCTCGAAAGGTTTAAGCCATTAGGACTGGCGATGGAACGTTTTTGTCAGTCCTGGTTCGTCTTCTTCAGTCGAATAACAGACTTTGTCAAAATGCTTTGTGGCTCCTCAAAATGGCCTTGCTCTTTGGGCGAAGCGGCTTGAAAGCGGCACCAAGCGGCGCTCGCCACATTTTCGGAAATTACGTGAATTTACGTGAAATGTCGTGAAATTACGTGAAATTACGTGAACAGCACCATTTGTCACTAACACCTTTGCTGAATTATAAAGAGCAGAGTTTCTACGGAAGTTAGTTTTGCCAGACGCTTTCGATCGACCGCATGGCGAACGAGGAAGTAGGCTTTACCAACTTCACGGTCAACAGACTGGTCCGTTTTTCAAGAAATTTTCAGTTTTGCCGTCTGAATTGGCCCGCCAGTGTTTGAATAGAAGTGAATAGGAGTAGCTCCCGGAGTCATTGATGGTAGATGTTACGGAAGAATTTGTCGGCTATTGGACCCAGCATCAGGCGGATGTGCAGCGGTATGTATTTAAGCTGGTGCCCTGCACGGCAGATGTGGATGATATTTTGCAGCTGACGGCGACAGGTTTGTGGCGAAAGTTTGACCAGTACGATCGCCAGCGGCCTTTCATCGGTTGGGCCATTCGCTTTGCGTACATCGAAGTGCTGGCGTGGCGTCAGCGACAAATGCGTGATCGCTTAGTCTTTTCTGATGAAACGCTGGCGTTGGTTGCCGACACGATCGCCGAAGAAATGCCAGTGATGGAACTTCGCCGGATGAGTTTGGATCGCTGCTTAGAGAAATTGCCGCTGAAGGATCGCAATCTGATTTACAGTCGTTATCGCCAGCAAGCTTCGGTCAAACAACTAGCCGAAGACCAAGGCGTTAGTGGACACAAGTTGTATTATCGTATTGAAAAGCTGCGTGGAATGCTGATGGATTGCATCGAACGCTCAATAGCAAACCAAGGGTGGCAAAATGGCTGATCCTAAATTGAACCGAGACTTGGATCGATTGCTATCGAAGTTGGTAGAAGGCGACGTTTCCGCTGATGAAAAATTGGCGCTGGATCAAGTTTTGAAATCCGACGCGAACGCTCGTAGGCGATACGTGCACTATTTGGATCTGCACGATGAGCTGGCCCTGCGCAGTGAGGTGAGTATCCAACAAAAATCCGGCGTGTTTGCGGGGCTGTTGGAGCGTCGGGCGGCGACTTTGCTGGCGCTGGCCGCAGCTATACTACTCATTGCGTTTGGGGCTCTGTTGGGACGCAAATCACTCGCGCTGATCGCGAGCGGAACGGCCACCGGGCTTGAGATGGGCGAGGTCGCTGCTGCGGCGAGTGAGCTTATGGATGATGGCGTTGCTGTCCTTGTTCACGCGGTGGATGCAGAGTGGGCGATGAGCGATCCGCCATCGTCGGGAAGTATCTTGTCGCCGGGGCAACTGAAGATAGATAGTGGCATGGTCTTGATTGAATTTTACAGTGGTGCGAGGTTGATTACCGAAGGTTCGGTATCACTGGAGATTGTTTCTTCCAACCAAGCGATTTTCCACAGTGGAAAGTTGAGAGCGTTCGTTCCGCCACACGCAGAAGGTTTTAGTGTGATATCGCCCCAGTTCGAGTTGGTAGACCTCGGAACGGAGTTCGGACTGGAAGTTGGTAAGGATGGGCGATCGGAGGTGCAAGTGTTCGACGGTAAGGTGGAGCTGTATCCGCCCGACGGTAAACGCTGGCTAAAACAACGGCAACCGCTGCACGGCGGCAGTGGTCTATCTAAGTCAGCGGCGGGTGAAACTTCGGCGATTGCAGCTGATCCCCACAGCTTCCCGTCATTTGAAGAATTCCGTCTGCGGAACGAATCCGCTTCGCAAAAGCGATACGCCCGGTGGAAAATGTTGAATCAGTCACTGGTGAATGATCCTCGTATTGCGGCGCGTTTTGATTTTGAATCCGACTCGCCCGACAAGCTCATTGGTTCGAAGCAACAGCAAGGTGACGGAACCATCGTTGGCGCTAAGCGGGCTGATGGGCGTTGGGTGGGCAAGGGGGCGTTGGCATTCACTCGGCCAGGTGATCGTGTTCGCGTCAACATTCCAGGTGAATTCGATTCGCTGACCATAATGGCCTGGATTCGAGTCGATGCGGCGCCCGATCGTCAGCAATCGCTGTTGCTCACCGATGGGCATGAACTGGGGCGATTGCATTGGCAGATCAGAAGGGACGGTGCACTTCGATTGAGTGTTCGGACTTCGGAGTCCTATGGTGAAAACGCGATTAGTTGTTCGTCACCACCGTTTTTGAATCCGCGCCGAATTGGGGCCTGGAGTTTCGTTTGCAGCGTCTACGACGGCCCTGGCCGTGAGGTGCGTCACTACCTTGATGGCGATGAGATTTCAAGGCACACCATCAAGGAACACCAAACCGTGAAGATTGGTTTGGGGGACATTGGCAATTGGATGGGGGTTCCCGATCAACTGAATCGCTCTAGGCCGGTGCGTAATTTTTGTGGCCGGATCGACGAAATGACGGTCTGGAAAGTTGCGCTCGATGCAGAGCAGATTTCTGAATTGTACAGAGACTCGCGACTATAGCCTGACACTACCTTCATCCGGTACAGGGAGCTCGGCCTAGTGCGTTCTTTCCGAAAATGTCTAAACAGATTCAAGAAATTCTACAGATTTTTTTCCAAATTTCGCTTTGAAGTGTTGATCTAGTTGCGTGCCTACCATGTTCCTGCGTTCAATTGGAGTACGGTTCCCCTTGTGTGTGCGTATCCGCAGGGACACCGCGTTCACCGATGAGGAGATTTGAACCCATTTAGGCTACGTCGCATGAAATCAAGAGAATTAGAATGAGAAATCGAGTGCTTTATGTGGTGATTGTTTTGTTGCTTCTTTTGGGAGGCCAGCAAGGAATCGCGAAAGAATTGTATGTGTCCACTTTGGAAAATGTGGGTGCAAATGGCAGCCTGGAGGCTCCGTATGGATCGTTGCCGGATGCTCTAAAAGCAGTGAGGGAATTGCGTCAGTCGGGGTATGCCGATCCTGTGAGGATTGTTTTGCGCGAAGGACGGCATCAACTGAACCAAACCTTGGTGTTGGGGCTTGAAGATGGGGCTCCTGCTTCCTTGAGCAGCAGTGCTCTCGAGCAGTATGGTGCTGGCGATATCATGGATCCTTATTTGACGTTTGCGGCGTATCCTGGGGAGCACCCGGTTGTGAGCGGAGGGGTTCCAGTAACGGGCTGGACACGATTGGCATCGGCGCCTGTGGGTCTGCCAGCGAAAGCGGCTGGCAAGGTTTGGGTTGCTGACCTGCCCCAGGGGCTGGATCGGTTTTATACGCTGTATGATGGAACGGGCCGTTTGAATCGTGCTCGGAATTCAGGGTTTGATTACACAAAGGCCGGCGATCATCGCACGTTGCATTTCCCGGAAGGGGCATTGAAGAACTGGGAGAATCTTGAGGATGTGGAGGTTCAGGTTCGCCCATCCCGTCCCTGGGTGATCAATATGCTGCCGCTGGCTTCGGTGGATCCCGCTTCGGGGGTTGCGACGACGGGCGTTTCGGCAACCTATGGGATGGGGCCGCTTCCCAAGTGGGTTCACAATCCTTCTGGGTCAACCGTATGGGTTGAGAATATTTTGGAAGCGTTGGACGAGCCCGGTGAATGGGTGGTGAATACCCAGACACGAAAGATCTATTTGTGGCCGTCCGATCCGGCTGGAGATGGTTCGCCGCGAGGGATTCTTGCGCCAAGTGTTAGTGAGTTAATCCGGGTGGAAGGACAGATTGATTATGAGGGCTCCACCGATATTCCGGTGCGGGGCATTGCTTTTGAGGGGCTGACGTTTACGCATGCGGATCGTTGGGCATGGACGACCGATGACACCCGCCTTGGGTGGGGAATGCAGCACGATTGGGATCTGTTCGACCGGCCGACAGCGATGCTCCGTTTCCGCGGAGCCGAATCGTGCCAGGTGGTTGATTGTTCGTTTATGCATTCGGGTGGTTCCGGGGTGCGGTTGGATTTACATGCGCAACGCAACCGCATTGCTAACTGTGAGCTGGCGCATTTAGGTGAGGCGGGCATTCTTTTGGCGGGGTATGGCCCGGGTACGAAAGATGTCAACCATCACAATGATGTTGTCAATAACTATATCCATCATTTCAGTGAGATTACTTGGCATTCGCCAGGGATTTGGGCCTGGCAAAGTGGTCATAACCGGATGGTGCATAACGAGCTATCGCATAGCGGTTATGCGGCGGTGTTGATTACGACGCGTGTGGAGCCGACCCGGAGTTTGAACGGGGAGGGCGGACGCACCGTTCGCCAGCATGAGATCGCGGAGGCGGACAAAACCGTAAAACGCGATGGCTATGAGAGTTGGAAGGCACGCGAAAAATACAATCATGCCCGGCACAATCTGTTTGAATACAACGAAATTTCGCACTCCGTTGAGTTGCTTTCCGACGGGAACGGCATTTATGTGTCGGGAACCGGGACAGGCAATATTCTCCGCTACAACTATCTGCATGATAATCGTGCGTTGTCGTTACCGGCAGCGATCCGATGCGATGATGATCAGTATGAGACGCTGATCTACGGAAATGTCCTCTATAATAATGGCGGGTTTTCCGCGGGAATCGCTTCGAAGGGTGTCAATGATATCGTCAATAATTTTATTGTCGCGCCCGCGGTTGTGCCATCGAGTGGATACCTCAGTTATGAATGGGTTCCCGTGCCGGGCTCCAAAGTGCATCGCAATATTATTGTGTCCCATCCAGAGGGTGGAAAGGCGCATAACGAGCGGGTTCGTATCCCGGACAATTTAGGGAAGCCGGTGCCGAAGCTTGTTGATACGGATATGGATTCGAATCTGTATTATCATCCGACAGACCCGAAATGGATGGATGAGCATTTTGCGAAGATGCGGGCGGCAGGATTAGAGAAGTCCAGCCTGGTTGGGGACCCTATGTTTGTGGACCCGGCGAATGGAGACTTTCGCTTTAAGCCCGGCAGTCCAGCTTCGAAGCTAGGCATTGAACCCCTCGATACGTCAAAGATGGGGAGAGTCGATTCCGAGGCATCCACGTCGGGCGGCGATGGATACACCGAACGCATTCAGCGGTATGGGCATGGCTATAGCGAGCCGCATGATTTCACGGCGGAGGAGTATGAGTATATCGCAAACAACTACTCCATATTTACGGTCGAAAAGAGGCATGCCTATGCGGAGTATGGCCCTAAGCCCAATACGGAGGCGGCGACGATCGGAACGGCGAAAAAGTTAAAGGCCATTAATCCGGATATGAAGGTGCTGCTGTACTGGAACGCCGTCATGAACTACGACGCCTTCTATGAATCCAATCAGGAGTTTAACCAACATCCGGAGTGGGTGCACAGGATCTGGACGGTTGGAAGCGGCACGAAATATGAAATCTACGACCTAAATAATCCGAATTGCCGAAAGTGGTGGGTCGATTCCATTGCCGACTGTATTCAGCGAGGTGACTTGGATGGTGTCTTTATCGATGCGGTTCCGAAAGCAGATGTGTCTGGTTTAATGGATGGATTGTGCAAGGCTTTGGATGAACTGCGGGCAAAGATCGGCGACGAAAAGATTGTTCTCTACAATGGATACAGGGCACCCTCTGAAGGTGTTCTTCAGGGCGGCGCGGAGGTGTTGGAGCATGCAAGTGGGGTTTTTGTGGAGCTCTTTCTGACCAGTCCGCAAAATACAAAGGAGGCTGCGGCAACGATGTTGGATGCGTTGTTGGAAGTCGACAGCGGCAAGTTAATCGTGCCACGCTGTAGCTCCGGTTGGGGCGATTCCCGCAGTAACATTACGTTTTCCTTTGCTGCGTTTCTGTTGTTGTATGGTCCCGACAGTTACTTCATCATGAACTCGGGCTACGCGAAGACCAAGGGCATGCTCTCTGACTTTCCAGAATATGATCTAGTTCCCGGCAAGCCACTGGACAAAGCGGTTCGCGATGGGTGGGTGTATACACGTGAGTTCGAGAACCTAAGCGTGCGGGTTGATTTGGAGAATAAGACGGCAACGATCCAGGGGAAGGGGGCCGCTTCGGATGTTCTCTTCACCTCCGAAGCGCGAGCCGCGGACCAGCAGGCAACGGGGCGGCGATCGAGGTAGGTTCGGTTTGCAATGTGAAGGGCCTCGATCATGAAGGGCCTCGATCATGAAGGGCCTCGATCATGAAGGGCCTCGATCATGAAGGGGTCAGGCATGAAGGTGAATGTGTTTGTCTGCCCGCATGATGGATACAGCGTGAATGGGAATGACAGTTTGGTCTGGCTGAAAGAGTTTGAAGAGTACCGGAAGCGGCTGGGGCCGCCGAAGGAGACTACTGAAGTCGTAGCATTGTTTTCAGGCCAGAGGCCGACACACCATCGCTGGTGTGTCGCCCTCCGGGCTAGCGGCTCGGTTGTCATCCATTCCGGTGGCTCACGCCACCGGCAGCGGATGTTTCGGCCTCCGGCCTAGGTTGTGTTTCGGCCTCCGGCATAGGTTGGTTGCTGCTGTCTCAGCAGTCTCCTAAAGGGCCAGCAGTGAAGGATGGATATGTCTAGACCCGCGAATTTGAACATGCGAGTGTGTTACTAGATATTAAAAAAATGACGTAAGGATCACCTGGAAATCGGTGTGTCCTGTTTGGAGAATTATCTTGCTGACAAAAGGGATCTTTATGAGAGTTCGAACCGGAATGACGAGCCTATCGGTTTGCATCGCCGCGGTGTGGATGTTGATGATGGCGTCCACTGTGAGCGCGGCAGAGAAGAGAGCGGAGGTTCGCTTAATCAAGGGAGTCGTTCCGTTGAAGGCAGACGATGTGACTGTCATTACCGGCTCGCGTGGAGAGCTCTCTGCGAATGTGAAGCAGGAAGTGAATCGTGCGATCTACGGCTTTGAGACGCCGCAGGACACGATCCGCTGGACGGTGGCTGCGCCAGAAGACGGGGATTATGTCATCAGTTTGCTGTACAGCATGCGGGATCAGCATAACATTGAAGTGAGTTGCGGAGACTCCGTTCTTGTTGCGCCATCGATTACCTGTACCTGGGAAAATCGACCCTTTTTCTGGAGGCAAGAGCTTCCCGGCACGCTTCGTTTGAAAGCAGGTGAGAATCAAATCACCGTGCGTTTGCCTGACACGCAACCGAAAGTCGTGGCTGCCGATCGATTTGGTTATGGCATCACACAAGGCCTTCATCTGTGGTCGATTGAAATTGGAACCGCGACTGCACGCAAGGCGCAAGTGGAGCGGGCCCAAGCGATTCGGGGTGATGCATCATGGATGGTTGACGGAAAATATGGCATCTTTGTTCATTGGTCGGCGCTTAGTCATGGGTTTACGGGGAATACTCCGCGCGCGGATTGGTTTCAAGACGCCGTTAAAATGTTCGATGTAAACGTGTTTGCGGATGCCATTGAGCGTACCGGGGCAGCGTGGATTGTCTTTACCTCTACGCACAAGGGTTTCTTTTGGCCGGCACCGAATGCCGCTTTGGATAAAATTATGCCGGGCCGCACTGCCGAACGCGACCTGCTGGGGGAAATCATCACCGAGCTGGATCGTCGGGGGATTCGCACATTGTTTTATATGCACACTGCCTACAACGGATATGAAACGACGTTTCGTCCGGCGGCGGGTGCGCTTGATGACGATAAAACCCGTTTCAGCGATAATATCGCTTCCATCTTGCGATATGCCAGTTTGCGATATGGCGAGAAGCTGATGGGTTTCGGCTACATTGACGGCTCCTTGATGAACGATTACCCGCTCGATGTGTCGTGGGAAGACTGGGCCCGCGCAATCAAGGCAGGCAATCCCAATGCGGTGGCAGGGTTCAGTTCGAACCGGGGGCCGAGGGTCAGTCCGTTTAGTGAGTTAACGGTGACCGACGGCGGCAAGGAATTGCTGCAGCCTGATCCCGCAATTATTGGTCCGGGCAAACAGCTCGGCGATGTGACCTCCGCGTGGTGGTGTCTGATGGATCAGGAGGGGTGGTTCTCCAACAAGCCGATGAATGGTGAGTTCGGCAAAGGGCCTTCTCATTCCACCGAAGAATACGTTGCCTTTTTCAAACGCATGGCCACGGAGAAGGTTCCCGTCACCATCAATCTGATTATGACCGCTGATGTAACGGATGAGCATCCCATTTTTAACCCCAAATGCATGGCGGTGATGGAGGAAGTCCGTAAGGCGATTCGCGGGAAATAGAAGAGTTATCGTTGTGCGTTGAGGATCTGAATTTAATAAAAAGGAGACGTGAAGTATGAAGTTTGGGAAATTATCTGTGTTCGTTGTGGCTGCGTTGTTGGCAAGCACCCGTGTGGTTGGTGCGCAGACAGCGGAAGAGCAATTGGAGTGGTTTCGCGATGCGAAGTTTGGGATGTTTGTTCATTTCCAGGCCCATCGTGATGTCAATGAGTTTAATCCGGTTGATTTTGATGCGAACCAGTGGCTGCAAGTTGCCAAAGACGGTGGCGTAAAATACATCGTTATCACGACGAAGCATCACGCAGGGTTCTGTATTTTTGATTCGGCTTTGACGGAATACGATGTGATGGACGCGGCGCCGTTCAAACGGGATATTGTCGGGGAGCTGTCCGAGGCTTGCCAGGCGAATGATATTCGCTTGGGCTGCTATTATTCCATCGCGGACTACAACCATCCCTTGTATGACCCCAAATATCAAAATCGGGCTCCGCTGCGAAATGCCATTGTTCCGGATGCGGATATTTCTCAGTACATGATTTATATGTATGAACAGATTGAGGAACTGTGTGTGAAGTATGATCCCTTCCTGTTCTGGTTTGACGGGGGAAGCGGGTTCCGACCGCCGGAGCGCAAACGCATGTTGGGTCAGCAGGACATGGTGGACCTTCTTCACTCCTATGGAGCGATTAGCAACAGTCGACTCGGCGACGACGACAGCTTGCGGTATGTCGATTATATGAGCATGGGTGACAACCAGACGCCGCCTGTAAACATTGGACAAACTTTTGAGTCGGCGATCTGTATGAATAATGGCTGGGGCTACAGCGCAAACGCGGATGAGTATAAATCTGTTGAGGATCTGCTGGAGCGGTTGGTGAAAATCGTCGGCAAGGGAGGGAACTTTTTGCTGAATGTTGCTCCCAATTCACAGGGCGTTTTTCATGAGGCGGCCATTGCGCGATTTAAGGGAATGGGCGATTGGCTTGCGATAAACGGCGAGGCGATTTATGGAACGGAAGCCGGGCCGTATCCGTTCGGACTGAACTGGGGATCCATGACGCAACGCAAGGATGGGAAGAACACCATTCTCTATCTGAACGTGGTGGATTGGCCCGCAGACGGCAGTTTTGAACTCGATGGCCTCAATAATAAAATCGTAAGTGCCACGTTGTTGGATGGCGGCGCGGCGTTGACGTACACGTCGACCTTTGATCCCGCAGCTGGTCTTCGACGCCACAAAATCAATGTGCCTCAGACGGCACCCGATGCATGTGTTTCGGTGATCGCATTGACGGTGGAAGGTGAGGCTTCGATGGAGCAGGTCCACATGCAGCAAAATGATGGATCCGTCGTTCTGGATGCCTACACCGGCATCATTCATGACACCGAGTTTATGGCCAATAAGCCTCGCCGTGCAATGGACTTTAAAGAGTTTACGGTGCCGTTGGGCGGACAAGGGATTGTCCCTGCACGAATGTTGAGCGTCGCGGGCCTCAGGACGCCGGGGCAGGCGTTGAGCTGGGATTTCCGATTGGTGGAACCGGGGACCTATCAGGTGGTTGTGGCGAGTATTGGGCCGAGCAAAGGCTGCCGCCTGCGGGCGACGGTGGATGGTCAATCCGTGGTGAATGACTTGAACGAATTTGAGAAGCGCAAAACGATTGAATTGCCCACCGACAAAATTCAGGAGTCGATTGCGGTTCTCGGAACGGTAACCCTCTCGGCGCCCGGCATGCAGACGCTGACACTGGACGTGGCACCCGATTCTGCTGGGCCCGCTCCGCAGCTTCGAAGCGTAGAGCTGTTGCCTATTGCGGAGTGAATTGAGTGGACGTGAACGTGTTTGTATAAAAATGACGCTCTCTCGCGTGAGGGCACTTAATCAGTAGAAGGATAAGGACGTATGAAGAATAAAATAGGTTTCGCGATATGCATTAGTATGTTGATCGTTGGATGGGCCCAAGCGGCGGACAACTCAGGCCGGAACAGTCATTTTTGGCTAACCATTAAGCCTTTGGCTGGAAATGATACTGAAATCTGGGACGACATGGTGCTGGCAAACGGATACCGTAACGTGGACCTCTATCATCCAGATCTTGCCTGTACACGAGTGAATGAAGAATCGACGACGGCTTTTACCGTTATCTGGACTGGAAATAGTTTTATCGGTGACGATCGAGCCGATGTGCTGCGGTTTGATCTCCTGGTCAATTACGATGCGAAAACCTTTTCCATGGAAAACGTCACCATAGGCGGCGCTGATCTATCAGCCAATGGCTTAGAGTTGCACGATTTTGAGTCGCATTTTTCGGACGGAAATCTGCAGTTGAACTTTATTGTAAGAAATCCTTCTTTGTTGGTTGAAGACCCGGATCATGTGTATGGTGATTTGCCGAATGGCCACACCTATGGTCCTACCCCCTATGAGTCGATGACGCAGGCGAAATTGGACAACGCGTTTCCAACGTTTTCCTGGGATCGGCTGCAAAGAACCATGCTGATTCGCCACGGCAGAGCCGGCTATACCGATAGGCAGATTGAGAGGATGGCCAAGTCCTACCCGGTGATTGTTCTCGAAAAAGCCAATGGCGGGTTTGCTGGATACCGAAAGACCACCCGGAGGCTGAAAGAGGTCAACCCGGACTTAAAATCAATCTTCTATTGGAATCATGAACTCGACTTTGGCGATTATGGAATCGATCCTTTAACGCAAGAAGAAAAGGACGAGTTCGTAAATGTTCGACCTCTGGTCCGGAACAGAGTTCGTCAATATAGCCGGATGAACCCACGGTTCCAGGAATGGTGGCGGGGGAGCATTTACAAGATGTTGGGGCTGGAAGAAGGCTTCGCTGAAAATGGTGAGCCCTTCATTACGGATAATAAAAATGAGGTTGTGGACGGCACCTTTATTGACCGAAGAGATTACCCCGCATTTTTGTATATGCCGCTCTATGAAAAACTGCCGGATAACAAGCTTCATATCGTTAACAATGGCAACGATATTGAGTATCGCGAACGGATTGCCTTTGCAGATGGACTCTATAGGGAAGGCCCCGCCTATAGGAACATCCCTTTCAGCCTTAGGTTTCAACAGGAAGCGGCACGAAAAAAGAGACTAACAATGATTCGAAGCGGGTTAGGTCATCGAACCCTCCGTGAGATAGAAGATCGGTTCGATCCTGTCCTGGCCTTCTACCTGGGCTATGTGGAACCCTATTCCTATTTATTCTATCAAGCATCGGTCGATGCCGTCGATGAACAGTACAAATGGTTGGCCGACTGGGTAGACCAAGGCCTGCGTCCACTGGGTGCGCCGTATAGTCAGGCCCTGTGGGATGGGCATGTCATCACCCGCAGCTTCGAGCACTGCGATCTGTTTTACGATTTGAAATCAAAATCGGGCAAAGCAGTGCACCGTGTATTGTGGAAAAACAATGTAGGGAATCCGGCGTTGAAGGGCGACGGGACATCACACAGTGACTATACCTATTCGTTACAAGGCGGCGGGAATATATCCGGCACCGGAGATAATTTCTTCTTTCTGTCCGATCTCCATTACGGCAATGGAGAACTAAAGGCAAAACTCTCTGCGTTGGAAAACACCCATGCCAATGCTCGCGCAGGAATCATGTTCCGTGAACGCGTGGAACCGGTAGAAACCCCTCTCGAAGATTATGCGGACGATCAGTATGTAGAGAACTATGTGGCCGCATACAAAGACGGAACCGTCATTGTTTCAGACGCTAGAACCATCGCGGTACTCCGTGATCCTTCGGGAGAAATGGTTATGGTCTGCCGGAACAGCAGGGGAGAGGGTTTGAGTCTTATTGGGCAGGCAGATGCCGCGAAAGGTCCGTATGTAAAGCTGGTCCGAAATGGGGATGTTTTTACCGGTTCCTGTTCTGTTGACGAAAAGACCTGGACAGAGATTGGGC
Source organism: Novipirellula aureliae (assembly GCF_007860185.1). NCBI lineage: Bacteria > Pseudomonadati > Planctomycetota > Planctomycetia > Pirellulales > Pirellulaceae > Novipirellula > Novipirellula aureliae. The sequence continues at coordinate 941,375 of NZ_SJPY01000002.1, read as the reverse complement.
AGGTTGCCCTCGCGTTGCCCGAGCGGGTTGAGGCAGGAATGGCCGTTTGTTCCGGCGATCCTGACGCTCTGACGAACGCGACGTTGAGTGAGTTTTCACGGGTCGAATCCTCGTCGGCTACCCAGCAGTGACGCTTTCTAATGGAAAAAAAAGAATCCCAAACTCTGGAAAAAGAAACTGTGATTTTCTAGAGGTTGGAAAACATCCAGAATTGTAATGAGATTGCTATGTTAAAAAGAACAGGTTGGTGCTTGTTGGTGCTCGTATCGTTGAGTGTGTCAGCGGTTGCGGGTGATTCCCTGCTATTGGACGATAAGGTCTATGAGGTTCCAGACATTCATCGTGTTCCGGAGCAGGACCAAGGCGATATTCAAGCGATCTTTTATGACACGCTCGACTACAAAGGGAAACCCACACGGGCGTTTGCCTACATTGGCATTCCGCAGAGCGATGAGCCGGTGCCAGCCATGGTACTGGTTCACGGGGGCGGTGGAACCGCTTTTTACAATTGGGTTAAGATTTGGAACGATCGCGGGTATGCGGCCATCTCGATGAGTCTGGAAGGGCATATGCCGAACGAGAAGGGTGCCGGGAAAATTCGACATGAGTTTAGTGGTCCCTCTCGAGTCGGCCGATTTGATGATGCAGAACTGCCGCTCAATGAGCAGTGGATGTATCATGCGGTGTCCGATATTTTCATCGCAAATTCGCTTCTGGCAGCGCAGCCGGGCGTGGATGCGGATCGGATCGGTGTGACCGGTATTTCCTGGGGCGGCATTTTGAGCAGTCTGGTCTCTGGAATCGATTCGCGCTATAAGTGCGCGATGCCGGTATATGGTTGTGGGTACCTCTTCGATTCACTCGGCCATTTTGCCAGTGTGAAAACCGATGCGCAGAAGTTCTGGGATCCGTCTCGCTATATCGTGGAAGGGTCCGTTCCAACCCTCTGGGTCAACAGCGATAGCGACGGCCACTTTTCCGTCAACACAACCTCGCACTGCTTTGAGACGACAGACGACCATGCATTTTTGAATATTCACCCCGGGTTGGCGCACGGACACGGTCCTGGGTGGGATAAGAAACGGGTTCCTGAAATTTATGCCTTTGCAGACCATATTCTCAAGGGGCAAGGCGCGGCGCTTGGACGTATCGTAAAGCAGCCGTCGGGGCGAGATGTGAAGCTTATGTACAAATCGGATGTGCCGCTGGAAAGCGCGACGGTTTATTATTTAAACGAACCGCTTACCTATCGCAAACCGGCGGGTGATCCGGGGGCAAAACATTCTCGGCCGGGGCCCTGGATCGAGCGGAAGGCATTGGTGAACGCCGAGGCGGGAACGGTGGTGGCTCAGCTTCCGAAGAGTTGCCAGACGTATTACGTGAATTTGAAAGACACCCGAGGACATCTAATCTCATCCGTTTTGGTGGAGTTGGATTAAGACCCGAAGATTGAACCTCCCGGAATAGAACCTTCTATGCTGAAGGAGAAGAGGATGAAAATGATTCTAGGGTCCTTTGCCGGGCTCTAAATTGCTGGCCTTTCATTGCAAGCTGGATGAAGAATCATTCGCCCAGACGTTTGGCGGTGACCCAACCCTAGCACCAGCCGGTGAAGACGATTTAGATGAGAAACAGGGTTTCTCCTGAGAGGGTTTGTCGAAAGAAGTCTCGCGATATTGCGGTGGCTGAGCAGTACAACCCGAATACGGTGAGAACGCGTGAAGCCGAGTTGGGTCGTGTGGTTGATCCGAGCTATGAAATGGATGGAGGATGAGATGAAGCGGATGGTTATATTGGCGATGGCATTGTGGGTTGGGCAGTCTGCTGTCGCGCAGGTTGAGCCAACATGGGAATCGATGGCAGATAACTATGAGGTTCCAGAATGGTTCTTAGATGGGAAGCTTGGAGTTTGGTTTCACTGGGGGATCCCCTCGGCGATCGATGAAGATCGCCCGAATGATGACTCACATTACGGTCGCCGCATGTATGGGCTTAAAGAGTATTGGTCGCCCAAGGGAGCTAAGGAAGATTTGGATAGGACTGCCGCCCTCACGCAGTGGCATACCGAACGGTATGGGCATCCGTCGGAGTTCGGATATGAAAAGTTGATTCCGATGTTTAAGGCGGAAAAATGGGATCCGGATGCACTGGTGAAGTTCTGCAAGGACAACGGTGCGCATTTCATTATGCCGGTGGCTTGTCATCATGATAATTTCGATATGTATGATTCGTCCCATTCCTGGAACTCGGTGGATATGGGACCGAAACGCGATACGTTGAAGGAATGGAAGGCGGCTGCGCAGAAGCATGGACTGAAGTTTGGTGTTTCGACGCATTTGTATTGGTCTCCGAAGTTTTTTTCCGCCGCTCGTAAATACCAGAAACGGGGTACGCCCGGGTGGGAATTTTTTAATATGGACTACGATCCGGCGAAGTATGCAAGCCAGGACCGTTGGAATGAGCATTGGTACAAACGCTGTTGGGAGATCATTGAAAAGTATGATCCCGATTGGTTCAATAATGATTGCCCGTATCCCAATGAAAGGACCGGGAAATCTCTGGGACTTCAGCTGTTCTCTTCCTATTTGAATCGTGACCGCGCAGAAAATGGCGGTTCACAAACGGTGGTGTTCTCCGCGAAAGGGGGGAAGGATAAGCGAGCGTATACCCCGAATGTGGAACGTGGCGGTTCGGCAGACATTCAAGCCCAACCTTGGATGTGGGCGACGGACCTTTCCGGCAACTGGTTCTATCGCAAAGATGCGGTCAACAAGATGAGCATTCCGGTGATGGTGGGCAATGCGGTGGATGCCATCAGCAAAAACGGGGTGGTCATGCTCAATATTGCGTTGAAAGGCGATGGGACAATTCCCGCGAATCAGGCGGCTTATTTGACCGCCTTTGGCGACTTTCTGAAAACCAGTGGTGAGGGAATCTATGGCACGCGCCCTTGGACGGTATTTGGAGAAGGGCCGACTGTCATCAATGAGGGCCGCCAACAGGAAAATCTCGAGAACTTTGTGCCACAGGACATTCGCTTTACCGTCAAGGGAGACGCTCTGTATGCATTCGTTCTGGCCCGACCGACGGAAGATATCGTCATCAAGACGCTGGCAAAGGGCGGGGTGTATGCGGACGAGGTCGGGGCGGTTGAGCTCTTGGGCAGCGATGAGACCCTGGCATGGACGCGTTCGGCAGAAGCGTTGACGATCTCCTTGCCGAAAACGCTGCCAGATGATCTGGTAATCGGCTTTCGCATTACCTCGGTGCGAGCGCAAAAGAGAGCGGCTCGGTATCCCGCGTTCAGTTGGGACACCGTCCCGGTGGCCTTTCATTTTGGCAACAGTCCGGCGTTGTTGACCGAGGCGGAGGCGAAGTTTGTTGCCACCCGATCAAATTTCATCTGTTTGGAAAAAGGACATGCGTCCGGCCAATTTAAGGACACCGAAACAGGGATCGAGATGGAGGCTCGGCAACTCAAAGCACTGAATCCGGATATGAAGGTGATCTTTTATTGGAACGCCTTTTTGGATTACCCGATGTTTCAGGCGCATCAGGAGTATCAACAGCATCCCGAATGGTGGCTGAAGACCGTCGATGGGCAGGTAGATATTAAGCCGAATACTCGCTTGGAAATGAAGCGGTATGACTTGTCGAATCCCGAGTTTAGAGACTGGTGGGCGGGTGTGGCCCGCAAGGCGGTCGTTGAGGGGAGTTGCGACGGCGTGTTTATGGATGCCTTTCCTCAGGTGGCGAGTCCAGACAATATCCCTCTTTGGGGGCAGGAAAAATATGATGCCATTCAGCAGGGGCTCAAGGAGATCATTTGGGAAACCCGCCAAAAGATTGGTGAGGACAAGTTGATTGTATACAACGGGATTCGTTCCACGCCGACCTGGCAGGTGGGGTACGACTACCCGGAGCATACCGATGCTGCAATGATCGAGCACTTCGGCCATTTTAACAGCGGTTCAAAGGAGTGCATGCTCAAGGATATCCTCGAGATGGAGCGGGCCTGTAAAAATGGACGCATTGTTGTGTTTAAAGGGTGGTCCGGGTTCACGTTTATCGACGGGGCCTTCATGAGAAAATCCCTAGCTGAAAAACAGGAGATCGCTCGAAAGAGTATCACCTTTCCTCTCGCCGCTTTCTTAGTTGGCGCCCAGGAAAACTCCTACTTCATCTATAACTGGGGCTATCGGATGGAGATGGGCTGTCTGGAGTGGTATCCCGAATTTGACAAGCCGTTGGGAGAGCCCCTTGGGGATATGGTGCGGGAGGGCTGGACGTTGCGCCGAGAGTTCGAACATGCCTCGGTTTGGGTGGATCTTGAATCGAAAGATGCCAAGATCATTTGGCAAAAACAAAGGGGCGGAAAATGAGGAAGAAAAATTGGATTGCGACGTTGGCTCTGATGGCGGGAAGTGTATTCGGTGCGGTTGCGGCGGATTCAGCGGTTCCTGCTGACTTTTATGTGTCTACCGAAGGTTCCGATCAATGGTCCGGCACGTTGTCGGCTCCGGATGCTCAAGGAAAAGATGGGCCGTTCGCAACGCTGGAACGCGCACGAAATGCGGTGCGTGAATTAAAAAAGACAAGGTCAGGGGATCATGATCGTGTTGTTTTGATTCGTGGCGGAACCTATCCGCTTGAAAAAACCGTGGTGTTCGGTTTGGAAGATTCCGGCGTGGGCGATTCGACGATCACCTATGCTGCCTATCCAGACGAGACGCCGGTATTCAGTTCCGGTCGTGAAATCGAGGGGTGGAAGAAGCTAGAGACCGCGCCTTCCTCATTGCCGGCGGCTGCCGCTGGAAAGGTTTGGGTTGCTGATGTTCCAAACCTAAAGGATGCGCGGTGGCGTTTTTATACCTTGTATGATGCGGACGGACGGTTGCCACGGGCTCGGTCAGAGGGGTTTATCCCCACCGTAAAACCGGGAACGTTATCAGCTGTTTACGACAGGGATCTATTACACTTCCCGGCAGGAGCCCTTAAGAATTGGGCGAATCTGGAGGATGTGGAGGTCATCGTGCGCCCTCGACAAGGATGGGTGATGAATATTCTTCCGCTCGAGTCGGTGGATGAAAAGGCGAAGATTGCCACAACGGTTTTTACTGCAACCTACCTGATGGAGGAGCTCCATTTAATTCCCGGTGTTGACTGCGCCTGGGTTGAGAACGTTCTAGAGGCCCTCGATGCGCCGGGTGAGTGGGTATTGAATACTCGGGAAGGCAAACTGTACCTGTGGGCGCGGAATGGCGAAAAACCAAAAGGAGTTGTGGCACCTTTGTTGAAGGAATCTATCCTTGTCCAGGGACAGGAGGGGCAAGCGGGCGCCGCCGACATCCCGGTGCGCAATCTATGCTTTAAAGGGTTAACGTTTATGCATGGGGAGCGATATTCATGGGCTCCGGACGATAAAGGCATTCAACACGACTGGGAAATGTTCGATAAGGCCAATGCGCTGATGCGTTTTCGATTTGCCGCAGCGTGTACTGTTGATGGGTGTCACTTTGTTCATAGCGGCGGAACTGCGATTCGGTCAGACTTGTATGGACAGAACCTCACCATTCAGAACAACCATATTGAATACATGGGGGGCACCGGCATTCTTTTCTGTGGATATAGCCCTGGCGCCAAGGACGTGAATAAACACAATCTCGTTTATAATAATCATATTCAAAATGTGGGCGAAATTTATTGGCACTCTCCGGCGGTATTCATCTGGCAGAGCGGGCAGAATCGGATTGCTAATAATTTAATCCATAACACCCCGTATGCGGGCGTGATCATTTCTGGGCTTCTCGACCGTTTCGAACGTCGGTCTGTGTACAAAGAAAAGGATCTGTCCGATCCTTATGAAAACCGTGTGGAGGCCGATGAATCGAACCACTTTTCCTGCAATAACCTGGTTGAATATAACGAAATTCACCATGGAATGGAGGTGATGGGGGATGGGAACGGGATCTATCTTCGCGGTGCGGGGATTGGAAATGTTATTCGCCAAAACTATATCCATCATTTCATTGCCCAGGAAATCGTTATGCAGAGTGCCATTCGAACCGACGGGTTGCAAAAGGGGACTCTTATTACCGGCAACTTGCTTTATCAGTGCGTCTCTCATGGCATTCACCTAAAGAATAATAACCGTGTAGAGAACAACCTCATCGTCGACATCATCGAATCGGTTCACAAAGGAAAGATCTTTCTGCCGGCGTACTTAAAGCTGAAGTCGGGACCGTTGACGGGCGGCTCGATCCAGAGAAATGTACTTTATCATACCCGGGGACCTGTCGAGTTCTATGATCAGGGGGCTGGCCGAGACCCGCTTGCTCTTGCTTGGGCAAAAGAAGCCGATACCGATTACAACATCTATTTTTGCGCCGAAAACCCTGAAGCGGGCCGGATGGTGCTGGTTGGAAATCAGGAGGACGGTGTGGACCAGCACAGTCTTGCGGTCGACCCGTTATTCGTCGATCCGGAAAATGGAGACTTCCGGTTCAGGCCGAACTCACCCGCGCTGAACATAGGGATCGTTCCTTTTGATATGTCTGAGGTGGGCTTACGAAACAAAAAGAAATAGAGGGATTTGAAAAGAGAATTGCAAATTAAAAATGCCCAAGCAATGAGCCGGATGGGACGATTGGCTCTTTTCCTCGTGTCAGAGCGTTGTTTTGCAATGGATGACGATGGGGCTACTTTTGTGTCGTAAGAGTTTTATCCAAGTTTAGCTGGCGATAATGATTAGATGAGTACCCGAAAGGATCATGACCATGATTTCAACGATTAGAATTAGACTCAGCCTTGCCTGTGTCTTGATGGTAGCAACCTTGAGCGCATCGGAAGTCAATTATGCTGAAGATCCCTTTGCTCTGGAGCAAGGTAAGCATGTGAAGACACTGGCCGATCGACCGTGGGCCGATCGCTCACCGGAAGAACTTCAGCAGTGGGCGCGAGAAAATCTGCACCGAAAGCTGATCGCTAGAAAGGTCATTGATGCAAACGAACACCCCGAGTGGGAATGGTTTCGCAAGTCTGGGCTGGGAATCTTTCTGCACTGGGGGCTACCCAGCGCCAATCCCGATACGGGGGATGCTTGGGCCATACAGTGGAATGCCGCCAAAGCAAGAAGCGGACGCTATATGGAGCCCGCGACCAAGATGTTTGCCGTGGCTGAAACGTGGAACCCGGACAAATATGATCCCAATAAATGGATGGCGGCTGCGTCGAAGGCCGGGTTCGGTTATGCGGTACTAACGGCGCGCCACCACGATGGCTACGCGCTTTGGCCTAGTCAGTATGGGTCTTGGCATACAGGAGAATATATGGGCGGGCGTGATTTGATAAAGGACTATGTGGAGGCCTGCAGGAAGAATAGGATCAAGGTGGGTTTCTATTATTCGGGTCCAAGTTGGCATTTTGCCCATGAACAGAAGAGCTTTGGCGAAGCGGGGTCTGGCGCGTACTATAATCATAAAATGGAGAAAGTGATCGGTAGGCCAACGGTGACGGCAGCAATGGCGGCTGCTGAGAAACAAGAAGCGCAGGGGCAGGTACGGGAACTTATGCAAAACTACGGGCCCATCGACGTCATGTGGTGGGACGGAAGTGTTGCCATGAAGGACGAAGAGCTGGCGACCATGCAACCGACGGTTTTGGTTGCACGCGGTAATATTGCCACTCCAGAGGGTGAGCATCAGGGCGCCAGCGAAAATGTCAAAGTCGCTAATGAATGCGGCTGGTGGTGGGAAGAGTGTCGCAAATCGGAAAATAGCTTTACACCGAATTGGCATTATGGAATCGAGTGCGAACGGAATCATTGGGATACGAATACCCTGTTAGCCGAACTGATTCGCTGTCGTTCATTGGGAGGCAATCTGTTGGTCAATGTTCCTCCGCGCGGCAACGGTGAAATGATGGACTGGTTTTACGACGTGTGTGATGAGATGGCGGGTTGGATGAAGCATTCTCGCGAAGCGATTTATGACATTGATTTAGATGCTCCCTTGCCCACCCTCGACAAGACGCAGAACTACACAACGGTTCGAGGCCGTATCTGGTATGCCATGCCCAACGAAGAGAATACGGTATTTATCCATGAGCTTGATCGCCCCACCTCCGTTACGTTGTTGAGAACCGGGGTGGCAATGGATTACGAATATCGCGACGGTTCTTTGCGGCTAGTCGTCCCCAAGATCATGCAAACCGATTTGCCAGATATGGTGAAGATTGTATTCGCCGAAGAGCCGTGATCGCTTCCTGGGCTACGTCAAAGGAGACGGCGGCTGAAGTCACGATGCTATGAATTCAGTTGTAGTCATAAGTGGCCTGCGGCGGGCATCCGGGTCACTTAAAGAAAAATGGAAAGCTTGAATGTTTGTTCCTGGTTTGTCACTGTCGGTAATTCGACTGTTGGCTTTATTTGAAAGATCGATGGGCGGAGAGGCGTGTAACCAAGACTCGTAGCCATACAAAGAGTTCGTACCATTTTGAGGGCGGATGTTGTGAAGAAAAAAATAATCGTTGGAGTTATGAAAGGACTGATATGTTGCAAAGCGTAAGGCATCTAGATAAACGAGTTTTATTGACCGTTGTTTGGCTGACGGGTGTTCTGCTGCCATTTTTGGCCGAGGCGCAGACCGTGAAGAGAGACATCCTCTACAAGACCACTCCGGAAACGGCCTTGCATTTGGATCTCTATTATCCCGCGATTGAGCAGCCCGGCAAATATCCCGTCGTTATCTACACGCACGGCGGCGGGTGGGCAGTTGGCAGTAAGGGCGGTGCGGCCAGCGGAACCCATATGTCTAAAGTCGTGCATCAACTCACCGAAGAAGGGTTCTGCGTGGCTTCAGTCGATTATCGGTTGTGGGAAAAGGGCGGTACTGTTTCAATGCGCGACTGCGTCATCGATTCAAAAGACGCTATTCGTTATCTCTCCAAAAATAGCGTCTCGCTGTCCGTCGATACAGACCGGGTATTTACTTTCGGCGATTCGTCTGGTGGGCAGATTGCCCAGATGCTGTTGCTGGCGTCACCGGATGACTTGCCTGGGGCGAAAGAGTTGGCGCACTATTCGTACAAGATGATCGCGGGGGTTTCCTGGTATGGACCGTGCGACTTTGAAAAAACGGAACTCTTTAACCATGATGATCGGGCTGATTTTCGAGATCGCTTCGGACCACGCATTCTCAAAGCGGATTCAAAACCTGAAGAGAAGCTGGCGCTTTACCGGGAAATGAGCCCGGTCAACTATTTGAGAAAGGACAGTCCTCCTTTGCTGATGATTCAAGGCGACGGCGATACCACCATTCCGGTAAAGCATGCCTATTATATGCAGGAAAAAGCGGAGGCTCTAACGGCTCCCGTTCAGATCATGATCATCAAAAACGCGGGGCACAATTGGCGAAAAGCCGATGGAACCACGCCGATTGAACCCTCGGTCGATGCGATCTACACACGCACAGTGGCCTTCCTCGCTGAACATTTACCTAAGGAAGAGAAGAACAAAAAGGGGGGATCTCTGAGTGGGAGCCCGACGAATAGCAACATGGTGGATAAAGGGAAAAGAAAATGAAAATTCAATTTAGGCGAGTGTTTGCCTTGTTCCTGCTATGGGGACTGGCCGTTCTTATACCGAGAGAGAGTTTTACTGCGGAATTCTATGTGTCGGTTGATGGAGCGAAGCGGGCCGACGGGAGTATAGCGAAGCCTTTTGGCTCGCTCCCCGCAGCGGTGGATGCGGTGAGAGCATTGCGCAAATCGGGTGATCAAGAGCCCGCGGTTATCTATCTTCGAGAGGGTCGCCATCAACTTAACCAAACGTTGGTATTGGGAATGGAAGATGGGGCTCCCGTGTCAACGGATGCGGCCCCTCTCGAGTTGTATGGCGCCGGAGATTTGACGGGGCCCGCTCATCTGACCTTCGCCGCCTATCCTGGCGAGAAGCCGGTGCTTAGCGCAGGGGTGCCCGTCACGGGTTGGACGCGATTGGAATCCGCGTCTCCTGAATTGCCCGCTGAGGCAGCTGGCAACGTGTGGGTGGCCGATATGCCCGTAGGTATGGACCGATTCTACACCCTTTACGATCGACAGGGTCGTCTGCGGCGTGCCAGAAATGCTGGCTTTGCTTATACAAAATCGGGCGATCAGCGAACGTTGCACTTTCCAGAAGGGGCGTTGAAGTCTTGGGATAATATTGGGGACGTCGAAGTTCAGGTGAGACCTTCGCACCCCTGGGTGATCAACATGCTTCCGCTCGCCTCCGTCGATATAGCCTCGGGGGTGGCGAAAACAGGTGTTTCCGCAACCTATCGAATGGGGCCATTACCGGGTTGGGTTCATAATCCTTCCGGCTCAACGGTGTGGGTTGAAAATATTCTTGAGGCGTTGAATGAACCCGGGGAATGGGTGGTCAATACCCAAACTCGAAAGATCTATTTGTGGCCCTCTGATCCAGCTCCGGATGGATCGCCCCGTGGAATTTTGGCACCGTGCACCAGTGAGTTGATTCGTGTGGAAGGCGACATTGATTACGATGGGCCGAAGGACAAACCTGTTTGTGGTATTGCCTTCTCTAGACTGACCTTTAGCCATGCGGACCGTTGGACCTGGACGACCGATGAGACGCGGTTGGGCTGGGGATTGCAACACGACTGGGACATGTTTGATCGGCCCACGGCGATGCTTCGTTTTCGCGGTGCTGAAGATTGTCGCGTGACAGCTTGCCGTTTTATTGATTCAGGCGGAACAGGAGTGCGTTTGGATCTGTATGCTCAACGCAATCGTATCGAGAATTGTGAATTTGCTCATCTGGGCGAGGCCGGGATTCTGTTGGTAGGGTATGGTCCCGGGACCAAAGACGTCAACCATCACAATGATATTGTCAATAATCTCATCCATCACTTTAGTGAAATCACGTGGCATTCACCGGGGATATGGGCCTGGCAAAGTGGACATAACCGGATGGTTCATAATGAATTGCACCATAGTGGCTATGCGGCGGTGCTCATCACGACGAGGGTAAATCCTCGTCGGGGCGGCGGTAACTTAAACGGAGAAGGGGCCCGGACGGTACGAAGTCACGAGATTGCGGATGAGGTTAATACCGCGCGCAATGGCTATGAGAACTGGAAGAATCGCGAGAAATACCTTCATGCTCGGCACAATTTGTTGGAAAGCAACGAGATCAGCCATGCCGTTCAACTGCTATCCGATGGAAATGCCATCTATATTTCCGGAACGGGGACGGGCAATATTATTCGTTACAACTTCGTGCATGACAATGCGGCGCATTCTCTGCCAGCAGCGATTCGCTGCGATGATGATCAGCACGAGACGTTGATTTATGGAAATGTCCTCTATAAAAACTTTGGGTTTGCTGCGGCAATCGCTTCAAAAGGCGTGAATGATATCATCAACAATTTTGTTGTTGCGCCCGTTGCGGCACCCATCTATGGCTACCTTAGTTTTGAATGGGTGCCCGTTACAGGGTCAAAAGTGCAACGCAATATTGTGATGTCTCATCCCGATGGTGGCAGTGCTTATGTCGAAAGACTTAAGAATGGAATTAGAAACACCAACCCTGCGGGTGGACCTAAGATCGTGGACACCGATATGGAGTCGAATCTTTACTACCATCCAACAGATTCGCACTGGATGGATGAGCATTTTTCTAAGATGCGGGCGGTAGGGAAAGAAAAGGACAGTCTTTTTGGTGACCCTTTGTTTACGGATCCTGCCAGTGGTGATTTTAGTTTCCGGCCCGGCAGTCCTGCCTTGGCCTTGGGCATCGAAGCGTTGGATGTATCAAAGATGGGGCGGCTGGAAAAGAATCCATACCGCATCAGCGATGGGAGTGTCTTTGTGCCTCAAGACTATTATCCCGAGTTCCGTTGGGACACGGTGCCGATGTACTATATGTTTGGGGACACGACACGGACACTGACTCCAGAGGAAGTGGAATTTATTGCGGCGCGCACCGATTATCTCTGTATTGAAAAATCGCATGGCTATAAAGAACTCGGTGCTGCTGAGTTGGGGGCCAAGCACGAGGCGGCGGCCTTTAAAAAGATCAAACCCGAGATGAAGGTGCTATTTTATTTCAACTCGGCCTATGCCTGGCCTTTTACCTCTTACAACCAAGCATTTAGGCCGGGGCAAATCGACAAATACCCGGAATTGAAGAAGTTTCTGTTAGTCGATCCTGAAACGGGCAAGCTTGCTCATCGAAACAACACCTTCTTTTTTGACGTGCTCAACCCAGAGTTTCGCGAGTGGTGGTCCGGCACCGTGGCCAAGGGCGTGGCTGACTCTGGCTGCGATGGAGTCTTCATTGATCAAATGCATGGTTTCTTCTGGCTACGCCAGGACAGGAGCGCCGAGGTTGAAAAGGCGATGGGGCAGATGATGGCTGCGTTGAAAGAAAAAATGGGGCCGGATAAAATCCTGCTTGCCAACAACGCTCATCAGACCATCGCCGATCATGTTTTCCCTGTGATGGACGCCAGCATGTTTGAGCACTATCGACAAGAACTTCTGAGCAAGGAGGGGCTGCTGCGGGACTGGGACGATATGTTGCGTATCGCCCAGGCGGGAAAGATGTCGATCTTTCGCATTGGTGTTGAACAGGACCGCCCCCAGAACCGGCAGGGCGACCCACGAAGTGGTCGGTCCCAAGGGACAGTAGCCTTGGCTAAGGAACGAGTGGAATACTACCTCGCCTGTTACCTGATCGGCGCACAGCCCTATTCCTATTTTCAATACGGATGGGGCTGGACACTTTCGTCCGGATCCCTGCATGACTACCCGGAACTGAGTAAACCGCTGGGCGCGCCCAAAGGTGCTTACGAGCGAACGACTCCGGAAGGCTGGGAATTCACCCGTGAATTTGAGCATGCCAGCGTATGGGTGAACACCGAAAGCGGAGAAGGCAAGATTGTCTGGAAATAATAACTGGAACTCGATAGGGAATTTGGAAATTGAACGTTCATTGGATGCAAAAAAATGTGTGTTTTGTTTTTATACATCTAGCCTTGGCTTGTTTGATGCAGGTGAATGCGCAGGAATCAGAAAGTCGTGCGTCGGTTGACTACATCACAAAAACGGGGAGCAAGGTTGATTTTGGAAAAACGGATCTGTCGGCCTATACACCCGAGATCCGAGCCAATATGAAGCAGCTCTACCAGGACAAGATTGGCTTGTTTGTGCATTGGGGGCCCTATGCCCAATTGGAAGGGGTTTGGGGCGGCAAAAACATCGCGGCCGAATGGATCATGAATAGGGGCCGCATTTCCATCAAAGAGTATGAACAGCATGCCGCAGCCCAGTTCAAACCGGATAAATTTAATGCCAAACAGTGGGTCGATATCGCCGAAAGTGCTGGGATGAAGTTCATTGTTGTTACGTCGAAACATCATGACGGATTTGCCATGTATGATTCCAAGCATCCATATAACCTCGTCGATTTCGCTGGCTTCGGCCGCGATATTCTCAAGGAGCTTTCGGACGAATGTGCGAAGCGTGGCATGAATTTGGGTTTCTACTATTCGCAAAGCCAGGACTGGCACGAAAAGGGCGGCTTTGGCAACGGCTGGGATTTTCCCGCCAGAATAAAACCGCAAGCAGATTTTGATGCCTATTTTCAGGAAAAGGCCGTCATGCAAGTGAAGGAACTGACCCAAAACTATGGCGATATCTTCATGATTTGGTTTGACACGCCAGTTCAGATGGATGATGCCAAGTGCCAACAAATGATGGATATCGTGAAGGCGAACCAACCGAGTGCCTTGGTCAATTCCAGGCTGGGTCAGGGCTTCGGGCATTTCGATGTTTCGATCGATAACGGAAACACTCCCAGCGTGAGCAAGGCGACGTGGTTGCCAGACCTGAAGGTTCCCTGGCAAACGCATGAGTCCGTGACGCAAGGAGGGTGGGGGTACACCCGTGCTGGTGGTGAAAATGACCGTTCTGAAAGTTATACGGATTTTGTTTACAGCCTCAGCCGAATCGTCTGCTACGGGGGCGTTTATCTGTTGAATGTTGGCCCACGCCCGGATGGCACCATCCCGGAGTCGCAGGTGAAGAGTGTCCAGGCGATCGGGGAGTGGTTGGAGATCAATGGCGAATCGATTTACGGCGCGGATCCGAGTCCGCTAAAATTTCCGCCCTATGCGATCACTAGCAAGCCAGGGAAGCTCTATTTACATATGAAGGAGTTGTCCGATGAACAGGTTGAACTGACGGGAGTTTTGTCCCGAGTGACGAATGCGTATTGCCTAGCTGATCCTAGGAAGACCTCCTTGACGGTGAGCCAAGAGGGGGCCCGCATTCGCGTGAGTGTCCCCGAAAAATTGAGGCAGCCCCGAATCACTGTCGTGGTCCTAGAACTGGCGGATCAAGTGGCGAATGTGGTCGATGAGACGTTGCAGCAGCAGGAGGATGGCGTGATCAAATTGCCGGTTTCGAGGTGCGAGTTTGAGATACGCCGCATTAGTTATGATTACGAAACGCAACTGACTTCTCGCTGGGGCGAGAACTCCAAACAGGGTTTGATCTGGACGGTGAATGTCACTCACCCTGGAGATTTTAAGGTTATGAGTGAAGATACCGGAAGTCGTACCTATCAATACGAATTAACGACCGTCGATGATTCCCTCGTGCTTGATGCAAAGCCTAGGACGGGGACGCTGACTCGGAAGTCTCACGATGGAACGATTGTGATCGCGAAGCCCGGAGTACAAAAAATCGCCATCCATCCCATGGCGGGATTTGAAGTGATGAGTGATTATAAATTCAAAGGACTGGAACTGGTTCCCGTTCGCTAGATTTGGATCTGTCCTGCTGGGTGGCCGATGCCGGCAGATCGTTGGAAGAAAAAACAGATCCCAATGTCCTTCATCTGTTCGATTGGTTTGACCGCACGGCTGACTTTGCGGATAGGCGTTGTTCATTTCGGTAGTGGTTCCTTCTTTTGCGTTGCTATCACGAGGCCGTGCCGAGCACAAGAAGGGACAAGAAGGGGACGCGTTGCGTGCTATAAGAAACTCTTGCAGGTGACATGCTGTCAAATTAGGCTACTAGAGAATTTTAGGAGAATTATTGATGAAACATAAATTCATGATCATGGCTGTGACGCTGGCTTTTGGGGTTGGTGTGGGTTTGGTTGAGGCCAGTGGAAAAGAGCTGAAGGGCTCACGCCCGAATATTATTTTGGTGATGACGGATGATCAGGGAATGGGTGACCTTTCCTGCATGGGAAATCAGCTGGTAAAGACGCCGCATATTGACCGGTTTTACGAAGGGGCGACTCGTTTTACGGAGTTTATGGTGAGCCCCACCTGTGCGCCGACGCGCGCGGCGATGATGAGTGGGCGGGCGCCGTTTAAGTGCGGGGTGACGCATACGATTATGCAGCGCGAGCGGATGGCGTTGGATGCTTTTACGATGCCGCAGGTTTTGCAGAGTGCGGGGTACACGACAGGTTTGTTTGGTAAATGGCATCTGGGTGACGAGGAGGAGTATCTGCCACAGAACCGCGGGTTTGACGAGGTGCTGATGCATGGCGCCGGCGGAATCGGACAGACAGCGCACGGTGATTTCCCGGTGAACTCAGAGAATGTTTATTTTGACAACGTGCTCCTGCACAACGATACGATTGTGAAAACCAAGGGATTCTGCACGGATCTATTTTTTGATGCGGGCATGGCTTGGATTAAGAAACAGCATGAAGCCAATAAACCGTATTTTGCTTATCTCTCCGTGAATGCGCCGCATGGGCCGTTTGTTGCTCCGGACGAGTATAAGAACCGTTTACTCGAGCTGGGTTGCGACGAGGATTCGGCTGCGCGATTGGGAATGGTCGAAAATATTGACGACAATTTTGGGCGTTTGATGGCGAAGCTTGAAGAATGGAACGCGCTGGACAATACGCTGGTTATTTTCATGACGGACAACGGAGCGGCGAGAAAGGGAAGTACGAAGGACCATCCCTATTTCAACGCCGGACTCAAAAAGGGGAAGAATTCGCCGAATGAGGGCGGAAACCATGTGCCGTTTTTTATGCAGTGGAAAGGTGTGCTCGGTGCCGGGGTCGATATTGACGGACTGGCGGCGCATCTTGACTTGTATAAAACGTTCAGCGAATTGGTCGGGGCGACACTGCCAAAACAGATGCAGGAGTTGGATGGACGTTCGCTGTTGCCACTGCTTGAAAATCCGGAAGCGGACTGGCCGGACCGTGAGATTTTCATCCACTGTGGGCGCTGGGAGACTGGCCGGATGGAAAGGTACAAGTTTAGGAATTGTGCGGTTCGCACTCAGCGCTGGCGTTTTGTGAATAATAGAGAGCTGTATGACATCCCTAACGATCCAGGGGAACGGAATAATGTGGCGGACCAGCATCCGGAAGTGGTTGCTCAGCTGCGAAAATCCTATGACCTGTGGTGGGAGTCGGTGAAGCCGTTGATGGTCAATGAAGGATTGCCAACGGTTCCCTCCAACAAGCAGCCCTTTGCAATCCGTTACAAGCAGCAACTCGAGGCAGAAGGCATTCCCGAGTGGTCGCCTGAAGCACTGTAATAAATATCTCTCGCTATCAATGATCAGGTTGCTGGCTATGGTTCTGCCGTAGCAGGCGGTAAACGGAAATATCACGTTGCAGTACCGCTTTGACAACAGCCTAAAGAAATAAACGAAAGCCTAAAGTGGTAAACGAAGAAAGGGAAAGTTCGATGAGTAGATTGTTGTGCATAAGTGTTGCCCTCCTAACACTGTTGAGTGCCGGGCGTGCCGTGGCGGACCCGTTGGAGGGCAGTCGACCGAATATTATTCTGGTGATGACCGACGACCAGGGAATGGGTGATCTTGCGTGTATGGGCAATCCGATTCTTAAGACACCCAATTTGGACCGGTTCTACGAACGATCGACCCGCTTTACAGATTTTCAGGTCAGCCCGACCTGCGCACCGACACGCTCCGCACTGATGAGCGGGCGCGCACCGTTTAAAAACGGTGTGACGCATACCATTCAGCAACGCGAACGGATGGCGCTCGATACCTTTACGTTGCCTCAGGCGTTGAAGTCGGCAGGGTATGCAACGGGGCTGTTCGGCAAGTGGCACCTCGGGGATGAGGATGAGTATTTGCCTGGTAACCGTGGGTTCGACGAGGTGCTGATGCATGGTGCCGGCGGCATTGGGCAGACAGGCCTTGGCGATTTTATGGTCAATAAGGAAAACTGTTATTTTGATAACGTACTGTTGCACAACGATACGGTTGTTCAAACCAAGGGGTTCTGCACCGATTTATTTTTTCAGGCGGGACTGGCATGGATTAAAAAGCAGGAGGAGGTTGGAACGCCCTATTTCGCTTATCTCGCATTGAATGCGCCACACGGTCCTTTCATTGCTCCAGACGCATATAAAAAACGCTTTCTTGATGAGGGGTACAATGTAGACACGGCCGCTCGCTATGGAATGGTTGAAAATATTGACGATAATTTTGGGCTGCTGTGGGAAAAGCTCAATGAGTGGGGTGCGCTGGAGAATACCTTGTTGATTTTCATGACAGATAACGGGATGTCGATGCGGGCGATTAAGAAGAATGGCAAGCCCGTCCAGAAATATAATGCGGGCTTGCGCGCCGGAAAAAATTCGCCATATGAAGGGGGGACACATGTGCCGGCATTTTGGTATTGGAAGGGCGTTTTGGGCGAAGGCGTTGACGTGGATGCGCTCACCGCGCACATCGATATCTACAAAACCTTTTCCGAGCTGGCTGGCGTCAACCTTCCCACGGAGATGCAGTCGCTCGACGGACGTTCGCTGCTACCGCTGTTGAAAAACCCGAATGCTGACTGGGACGACCGCGAGCTGTTTTTCCATTGCGGGCGCTGGTCGACTGGCCAACGCGACGCTTATAAGTTTAGAAACTGTGCGGTGCGCACAAAGCAGTGGCGCTTGGTAAACAATAAAGAGCTTTACAATATTTTGACAGATCCGGGCGAAACAACCGATGTGTCCGGCTCGCATCCCGAGGTGGTGGAGCGGCTGCGTAAGTCCTATGCCGAGTGGTGGAGCTCCGTGCTTCCACTGATGGTCAACGAAGGCCTGCCTCAAGCAAAAAAGAAGCCGTTGGTCGACCGCTACAATGAACAACTCAAGAATCAGGGCATTCCCGAGTGGGGTCCTGATACTCTTTAATTCGTACAGAAATTGGACACTTCTCGCTAATCGCCACCATCAAACTATCCGCCCCCAACGACCTTGCGTCGTTGGAGCGAACGATTGTTAGCTAAATCCTAGTGTTTTTCACATGATCGACCCCAACGGGCTTGCCCCGTTGGGTGAGCGAGATCTGATTCACCAACGGGACAAGCCCATTGGGGTCTTACTTGACAACGGTGCTGTTTTTAGCTGCCAATCGTTGGCTCCAATGGGGCAAGCCCATTGGGGGCCGCTGCAACAGTGGTGGCGATTAGCGAGAAGTGTCAGAAATTGGAGAGGAGATGGGACCTGTTGCCCCATTTATATTTTCACGCGTTGACGGGTGGAAAGCAGAGATCGTGAAACCGTTTCTTTAGAGGGATTTGAACAAAATGATGAACTGGCATTCAAAATCGACAATGTCGTCAGTCGCGGTCAGTTTGGCTGCGCTGCTTCTTGCCTCCGTCGATTCCAGCGATTTGATCGCCGCTGAGCGTACGCTTTCCGATTTCAAGGCGTATGCCGCGGAGCGACTCCCTCAGCTTGGCGATACTCCGCTCGACAGATTTGTCAGAATGGTTGACAAGGACGGAGACGGAGTCATCTCTGACGTCGAATTCGACGATCGACTAGCCACTTTGCAGAAACTCAGTCAAAGCAGTAGCCAGCCCGAGCCAATCAAATCCACTTCCGAGACCGCAACCGGAATGTCGCCATCCACTGTCTTGTTGATAACAAGCGACGAACTGGCAGCTGCCTGGGAGCCGTTTGCCATATGGAAGACACGTAATGGCAAAGCAACGAAGATCGTCACCATTGGCCAAATTCAGCAGCAGTACGAGGCCGATGGTATCCAGGAAAAGATTCGGCTGTGCGTTCGCCATCACATCGATAACCACAAAACTCGGTGGGTGGTTCTCGGCGGTGACTGCGAACCTGACGGAAAAGGTTTGGTTCCAGGTGGTCACACGACGGTCCACGCTCAGGAGAGATCCGGCATCCCCACCGACATTGTCTACCTGAGCGAGACCGATTGGGATGCGGACGAGGACGGAATCTATGGAGAGTGGGAAGAGGACCGCGAAGCGATCTCCTACCCCGACGGCACGGTTGGACTTGGTCGCGTGCCAGTACGCTCAGCCGCGGACGTGGCAGCCTTCACCGACAAGGTGATCGCCTACGAGTCCCACTATCCAACGTCTGATTTTGCCAAGCAGATGATCTATACCTGCACGGATAGTCCAGCCTATCCGAAAGTCCGCAATAGCTGGGATGGCTACGTCTCGAAAGTATGGGAAGGTGGCCAAGCAGGACGCTTCTTTTCGGCTGAAACGCCCTGGGACGAGCAGGGGAGTCCGGGAAGCCATCAGCTGAGCGCCGATAATCTGGTTGCCTTGATCAATGCCAAGACCACTGGAAAGCTACACATCCATGGTCATGGTCTTCTCCCGCTTTGGGCGCTCGAAGACTCGAAGTTTACCGCCCAGCATGTCAACCAACTCAGCAACGAGACCGCTTACCCATTGATCACCACTGTCTCGTGCTTCACGGGCCAGTATGATGGCAAAGAGGATCCTTCGATTGTTGAGTCCATGATTCGTCAGCCCAAGGGCGGATCGGTTGCGATCGTCGCTCCGATCCGCACAGGAAAACCGCACGTCCACCAACCTTCCGATTTTCGTCGGATGGTTAGCGAGGGCAAGCTCGATGGCACGACCCAGACGATGACTCGATACTGGTCCAACGGTCTGGGCAGCGGGCTTACGACCGGCGAAGCATTGATGAAGGCCAAAGCTGACATGGTGGTGGATGCCCAAAAAACGGCGGGTTACCATCTATGCATTTGCGAGCTGAATCTTCTCGGAGACCCCACTCTCGATATGCGTGCGAATATCCCTCGTTCGCCGAAACTTGAATGCCCGTCTTCGATTGCCACGGGCAAGCAATCGGTTGAGGTCATCACCGATGCTCCTGGGAGTACCGTCTGTTTGTGGAAGGGCAATGAGGTATACATCGTCACCACGACCGATGCGGACGGCAAAGCCAAGTGCTCCATCGAACCCACGTCAGCGGGCAATTTGTCCGTTACCGTTTCCGGCACAAATCTCAACTCCGTCATGAAGAGCATATCCGTAAACGAGCAGAGGCAATGAACGGGAGGTCCTATCAGCATGCCTGAATATAAACCGATTGAATACACGCCGCCGTCTTTTTCGGGGTCAGAAATGCGGCAACGCGCCAGAGCGTTCTATGAACACATGTCGCAGAGGCGTAGCGTTCGAGACTTTTCGGATGACAACGTGCCACAAGAATTGATCGAATTGGCGATTGCTGCGGCTTCAACGTCGCCATCGGGCGCCAATCGTCAACCATGGCATTTCGTCGCAATCAGCAACCCAACCACCAAGCGGCAAATCCGAGTAGCCGCCGAAGCCGAAGAGCGAGAGTCTTACCTGGGTGGTCGTATGTCACCCGAGTGGATTGACGCATTGGCTCCACTTGGTACGGATTGGCAGAAGCCATTCTTGGAAGTCGCCCCTTGGCTTGTTGTTATCTTTGAGGAATCGTACGGCATCGATACCGACGGCAGTCGACGCAAGAACTACTACGTTAAAGAAAGTGTCGGCATGGCTTGCGGGTTCTTCATAGCCGCCCTCCACAACATGGGACTCGCGGCACTCACGCATACCCCCAGCCCGATGGGATTCTTGTCCGATATCCTGGGACGCCCAGAGAATGAAAAGCCTTATGTGCTAATTCCGATAGGCTACCCAGCCAGCAACTGTCTCGTCCCAGATGTGCAGCGAAAGCCGCTTGCGGATGTCGCGGAGTGGGTTTGATCCCGTCCGCGAACGCGACGCGAAAAGCCGCCCGGTGCTTCCTTGATCACGATCACGCAGAATGGAATCATCAGGGGCTAAGCAACGAAATGATCGTGCCGATGAATCGACAACCAAGCGTGGATACTGAGATCGAAACGACCGAACGCCTTGCTGGCTTGCTTCGATCGTATCGACGCGTGGCTTGACTCTTCCGGCGCCTTCACTCGCTCCGCACCACTCCGGTCTCAAAACAATCGGCTTGATATCTGCTGCGCGGTACCGCCATTTTGAACCGGTTTTTTTGAAGGCAGCGCTCCATTTGCGTTCGAGCTCGACCCAAGGTTCGACCTTCTAGGACAAACTCACCTCCGATTTCACCGACCTGCAATACTCGTTCGGCTATTTCGCCCCCAAGAGATTCTTAGAATACGGGTGTGTATCGCACTGTAATCACGCCTTCACTAACAGGTTCGGTAAAATCAACCCCGATCCTATGGGCGGGAGCACCTTCTCTTAGACGCTCGACCGGAACAAGCTCACCGATAATCTTGAGTTCGCCATCGGTGCTTGAGACGACAGCTTTAATCTTCTGATTTTTGCTGGTGATGATCACGGTTTTGTCATCAACGATCTCATACTTGGCCCTGCCCAAGGTCATAATGGCGGTGCCGAAGGTTACGGGCCTACTAGAGCTAAACTCATCGGAAACGGTGATGGTGCCTGTCCCAGAACGATCATTCTCCATGGTACGCACCAAGCTGGTCAGATGGGGGATTTTGTAAGCATCTTTGATATTCATGACGACTCGGTCACGGGTCTTGGTGAAATCTGTATCCGTAATCTTACCAGCGTAGTCTCTGCCATTGGATTGAAGGATATTGTCAATGCGAGGAACGGGATGGCCCCAAGAGCTGCGAGCCGGGTTATCGCTCGCGAAAGCACCGGCAATGTAGGAAGGGGCTCCGATGTCACCAGTCATGAAGTCTCGGTCCAGGACAATCGAATAGGTGCCCACGTCGCTGTGGTTATGGTTTTCTGAATTGTGACCTGCCTTAATAGCAATAGAGAAGGGGACTTTCTGCTTGCCACGCGAAATGACCATGCCGGCGCTATCGAAATAAGTGGTGTTGGGCAACTCTGGCGTTACGCCCGTATCCTTCGAAGGTGTAAAGGCCTCGGGATCGGACCAAGCGATCAATTGATAGGTCGCCTCGTCCGACACGAAGAGTTTGCCCTCTTCCTTGCTCGTTGGTTTCCTGGCACCATAATACTTGGCTGCCATGAAATTGGCGAAACCACCGTGATTGCCGGCACGCGAGCTGCCATCGGCAAAGGGAGCGGCAGTGCCGTATTGAATTTCATAACGCTGCGGGAAGGTGCCGACGTTTTGTAGCTGGGTGGGATTGTGGGCTTTAAAAAGGTTGATGCGTCCTTCAGTATAGTCGTAGACCATTTGGGCGAGGTAGAGATAATGCCCAAAGCCATAATCCCAGTAGCCGGTTCCCTCAGAGCAGTAGCCATCGGCAGCAAAGCCACTGAGATAGGCTTTCATGCTATTCAGGGCACAGCCGATGGCAGCCATGCGTTCGGTGGCATTGTCGGAAGTAATGGCGACAAACAGTGAACCACTGGTGCAGACGGAGTTCCAGTTGCTGGTGCTTTTGAACCAGCCCAGGCTAGGTCGCTGCTCGCCGCTGCATCCCTGTAAATAGCAATCGATGATACGGTGGCGAAGTTTCTCCGACATTTCCTGACGCATCCGCGTGGGAAGTTTGTCACCCAGCAGGACTTCGGCTAGGGCCAGATCTGTACCAAATCGGCGTGAACCAAGGTCAATGCCCATACTCTTGCCATCAAGCACCCGGTTGCCTCCATCATGGTTAGGATGCAGCCAAGATTTCATGTCCATCATGGCATCGATGTAGACCTCGATCTGTTCTAGGAAACGTCCTTGGTTCTCCATGCATTCGGCTAGGATGAAGTTTTCCAAACGCTCAATGGTCCGGTAGTACCTGGGTTTGTAGATGCCGCGATTGCCTTCCTTGTTAGCTCGCCGATAGATCTCGTCGGTAATGGGGACCTCGGGAGCCTTATCCAGTTCAGAGTTGGCCTTCTTTAAGTACTCTTTACCCAAGGGCGTGGACGCAATTCCATCCCAAAACATCCGGTCAGTTAGCGGGGGTGCTGGCTGATAGGCATCCTTAGGCATGACGGCCTTGAGCATCTCCAGTTGCTCAGCGGTGGGGTACATGACATCTCCACCTTTGGGCCCCAGTTCATAATAGGCGCTAAAATCCAAGGTGGTTGTCGATTGGGCACTGCAGCTACAGGCGATGGCAAGGCATAGCAGAGGAACGGTAATAACGAATGCGTGTTTCATCGTGGTCGTTTCCTGTCGGTGTTTTTAACGATTCTATTGGTCTTCTCTTTTATGCCGGGAAGACTTACTAAGTCTTCTAAAAAAGCATTCCGCTTTTGTCGTGTCATGTATTGCAGTTGCCCCTAACGTTCGCTATTGATCATAAGCCTTCTTCATGGCCTGTGCGCCTGCGCAGGCTATGATGTAGTCCTTCTCATGCGGGCCTCCTCCGAAAGCGCATACGCAATAGGCGCCGCCTAAATCGAGGAACTCCGCTCCCTCACCATTGAGTGGATCTTCCGCATCGGCAAAGCCGACCTCTCCATGCATCAGCGGACGTGGACAATGCCCTGATGGAGCATGAGTCAGCATCGTTTCGCCGATTTTTGACCCAACCATGCCAATGATGTTCCAACCGGGCCTCTTCCCGTGAGGGATTTCTAGTTTTCCCATGGTTTGAGCCGCCATTTTCCAATCAAGGGTTGAGCTATCTTCAAGGAAAGCTACCATCGCAAAACCTTTGATTCCGAGTTCATCTGCCTTGGCCTGCATGGCGGAAAATGCAACTTTGAATAGTTCATCCTTTCTACTCATGCTAACGTCAGCGTCTTTGTTGACAGTGCCCTTGTCAGCGTTGGCGTTCATGGTTAACACCAATGCCGTCAATACTACGCAGGAAATAATCGTCTTGGTCATCGTTTGCCTCATGTCCTGTTTCCATTTCTTAAGCTGTTGTTAAAACGAGTAGGAATTCCAGTGCGGGCCGGGGGTCGGAATTGGCCATCTCGGGAAGATGGTATGAATGAAATCGAGACGAATGTCAAGCATCTGGGCCAAGTTTTTCGAGCGTTTCTTCCGATGCCTTGATGACTCCTCCGACGCTCCGGAATGTGTCAACGATAGTGAGACAACTTTCGTAGCAACCAAAGCGATTGTCCATCCAGTTGATTTGCGTCATGCGGGGCGTGTAGATCTGGCCGGAATGAGCCGTTCGCTTTGATTGATGATCGTAACCAGTGGTCTGGGATCAACGGTTCGAGCTTCGAGACATGTGCTAAAGACTCGATCACCGAACGAAGGCGGACCCACTGTTCCACGTGGTTCTCTATGCAACTGCCCACCAACGACATCAGGATCGCTGTCCGTTGGCTGGCATGCGGACTTCCCACACACAAGCAATTCTTACATCCTATCCTACTTCCCTTCGAAGATTGATTTAACCTCCTATGAAGCATCAACGTTCTGATCCGCAATCGAATCTTCTGAAGTGCAGATTTAACGTCCCCCCCTTGATTTCGCTCGATTTACTGAAACGCTGGATCAATGTATAAGCCGATCTGATGCATTGGGATAGGCTCGAACGCAGGCAGTTCTTTTCTTAGTCGGGCGTCGTCGCGAAGAGAGAAGTCTTGATTGTCCGCATCGACAAAGCCAAGCTCGATCGGAGCCGCCGGGCTGCCGGCGAGATTCCGGAAACCCTCCCACTGGTCCTTTGCCATCGCGATAGCCGCTTCATCGCCGCGTGTGTTGACGACTAAATTGTTCTCAATCTCGAATTTGTCCATCAACGCATCAACATTCTTGTCACGGCTCCAAACTTGCGATGTGATGTTGACAAAGACGTTACGATGAATCGGATTGTACAAAGGCTCTCGTGGCGAATCGCTCATGATCATTGCCAGTTGTGGATAGCGATCACTCCAAGGCGGTTTCTGGTAGTTGAGTGCTTGTGCTTTTTCTTCCAAGTTCCAACCGGAGTGCTTCGCACTATTCCAGTGCTCCCAAGTCATGCCTCGCGAATCAATGTGCAATCCAATCGGGCAATCCACTACCAAATTGTTGATCACCGGATTGCTTCTGCCGCCGCCAATCA
The DNA here is from genome assembly GCF_007860185.1 of Novipirellula aureliae. Lineage (NCBI taxonomy): Bacteria > Pseudomonadati > Planctomycetota > Planctomycetia > Pirellulales > Pirellulaceae > Novipirellula > Novipirellula aureliae. The sequence goes on along the minus strand of NZ_SJPY01000002.1, from coordinate 916,115 downwards.
TGATAGCGCGGCCCGCTCGATAGAATACATTGCCTTCGATCGTGTCACCGCAGTCACAGTCATCCAAGTAGACGCCCATCGTATTGACATGCTTCGCGTCGCCTGCGCCAAGGTGGTGAATGTAATTATGCCGTAACGTGTTTCCTTGGCTGGTCCAATCTCGCCCGCTATAGAACGCGCCTGCGTCACCGGTCTCCATCACGACGCGATAAATCTCATTCCGTTCAAACAGGTGCTCGTTGCCGCCATACAGAACCGCGTTATGAGGCGCGTCGTGGATCGAATTGTTACGAACCACTTGACCACATCCGGAGACGCCAATGCCGGGAGCATAGGTTCGCTGAAACCGTCCATAGTGGTGAATATGATTGTTCACAGCCAAGTTGTTGGCTGGTGTCAGCGTGTGACGATCGCCACCCGAGATCGAGATGCCGGACGTGCCCAGGTTGAACAGATGACAAGAGCGAACCGTGTTTTCGCCGCCGGAAACTCGGATACCGGTTCGCGCCAGGTTGGCGATCTCGCACCCAGCGACTTCAACATGCTCGGTGGCTTGCAACACCATTCCATCGCCGTGACCGTAGCCAATCGACAAGCCTTCGAACCGGAGATGCTTCGCATTCTTGACTCGGATCAGCGGTTCGGACAACGTCGCCAAAACGATCGATGCGGATTTGAATTGGTCGGTTGGGTACAGATAGAGCTTATTCCGTTTGCGATCAAGGTACCATTCGCCCGGCTGATCCAATTCTTCCAGAACATTCAGAGCATAGAAACGGCGTGACGCTTGGCCCCACGTACCGCTCATGATTCCATAGGCATGGGGCGCGGCAAGCGTGATGATTTTTTCATCGCTGTTGTAGCTGGCCACGCGGATCACCTCGTCCGCCCAGTCATGAGTCCAGTAGCCGCGCAGCCACACGCCTTGGTCCACTTGCCAACGTTCCAGTCGCGGGTCGTCGAAGACAAACGAACCGGGGTGCTTTTCCTGTTGCTCTTTGTTCTTTGCCAAAGGATTGGCCATGCCGGTATCGATTACTTTTGAAAACGACGCCCAACCTTCGTTGTCCGCGTTCGCATTGGGCCAACGTGCAAGTTGCATTGGCATTCCATCGATGTACAACCATGGCGCGGTGGGCACGCTTCGATAAGCGTCACCCAACTGCTGGAACTCGCCCCGCGGACCAGGCAACGAGATCACTCGAATTTCTTGGCGTATTTGCGGATCGAGTCGGTTGAGTATCTCGGGGTCAGAAACTGGTTCGAACGATTTGGGCGAAAGGGTGATGCCTCCAAGCAATCGCGCGTCGAGTCGTTTTTCGGCGCGGTAAATCACGGCTGCTCCGCTACTGCCGCTGTCCTCGGACGACAATTCGAAAGTGGAATCAAACACATATTCGCCACTGCCAACCAACACCGTCACAGCTTGTCCGGTTGGCAAATCGCCGGATACGCGGCTCTGGCGGATCCAGTCACGAGCTTCCACGAGCGAACGAAACGGTGCACGGACGCTACCGTCGCCGCCGGGATCCGCATCGGACGACACATGGATTTCGACCCGGGCGTGGTCTTGGGAGTGGGCAGAAATGCAAACCAGGGCGACAAATGTGATAAACCAAAAGGGATGCGAGCGATTGAACATTGGCTGACCAAAGGGGAAAGGTGGGAGGGGATTGACTTGACGCCGCTCTCGATGTCTCTGGGGTACTCGGTGTCTGTGCCGTCCGCGGATTTGACGGGGTAGTCGCCCGGCTTGCCAGCAAGCACTCCCCCCCATTGAGCTTGCACGACAAAGTCATTGTCCAATTGAGCCGCAAGGACTCAATCAGTGTCCGGTCTCTTGGCTAAGCGGAAATCGTTGTTCGTCATGGGTGTGAAACGCGTTCGCGAGACTCACGAGGACGAACATTTGATAGCGAGCGAAGTCAAAGGGGACGAGCGAAATCAAAGGGATGGGGGCGCGAAGATCTGGTCGTGGTATGCCAGGTCGATTGGTTTGATGATCGTGGGGGCGTAGGTATGCTACAATGATGAGGCAGATACGGAAAATTTCTCATCCTTCGAGTTACGGGTCAAAAACGATGCGTGTTGCGAATCATCCACGTCGCCGATCTACATTCCTACGCAGCAGCATGCTCGGTGTGCTCTTGTTAGGCGCGATCGGGTCAGCACAGTCCAATGATAATCCATTTTCAGAACCGCAAAAGATTGCGGATTCGGAAATGGGTCGGGACCAGCCAGATTTTCAGCCGATTGTGTCGGAGCCGACGGACCAAGAGCAGAAACTCGCTGTAGAATTGCAACGTCTGCAAAATATGGCGTCTCGGATTGGAACGAAACATCCTTCCATGAAAAGTGTCCAGGCACGGATCTCGTTGATTGAACAACAATTGAGCGATCTAGCAAAGAATCGGCAAGTCGACGCGGCGGGGCTCGAAAGGCCAACCGCAGCAACGATTCTTGAGCTCAATGATCCGCAGCTGCGCCAATTGATTCTGCGGATGGCGATCAAGATCAATGAGCTGGAAAACCGTATCGAGATTCTCGAGCAGGCGTCCGCGGTGAGATAGACTGGCCTTGAGATAAACTGGCCTGTCAAAGACTGCAAATTGTTTACCTTCAAATCAGTGGGATATTTAATATCGCTCTGCACTCCGCGCGAATGGCGTCTACCGATTGGCTCGCCAATACTTCTTGGTCCAAACCGCGGCGCGGCGGAAACAATACCGGCTGCTTCGCATGTGAGCTGCCTCAAGCGTGTGCGGGGCTACCCTTTTTGCGGCAGCGACGGGAGCACGCACACCACGCTAGGCCCGCGATGAAAAAGGTGGAAGCGGAACTCGGCTCGGGGATGGCCGTGACGGATCCGAATCGAAGATTATCGATGTAGATCACGTCGTCACTAGCCGTATTCGTAACCGTTACCGTGGTGATCAAATTGGTGCGATCGATGGCTCCGGCAAAAAGTAGATTACCCGCTGGTAAGGCATTCGGGATGCGCGTATGGAGAATTACCTGGCCGCTTCCAGCGACCATCGAAAACGCCGTTGGCGAGTCGGTTCCGAAGTCGCGAAGATCGAATCCAAACGCATTGACGCCGCCACCAACTAATCCGCTCAAATCGAAGGTGATTAAACTGTTGGCACTATTTGAGTAGATACTTTTCGAGTCGCCCGACTCGGCCGTCGAGCGGATTTGTGCTGGGCCGGGTGTCGTTTGGGTTGACGAGATTACGATTCCGCTGGCGGTAATTGGTAGATCGGTGCCAATACTGAAGGAGCCAAAGTTTTCGAGCCGCAGAGGGATATTCGCATCGTCCAAGATGGTTTCCGCTGCGCTGATAAAACTGGCTTCGTTCGTATACAAGGCGGTCGCAGCGGATGCAGGATTCATGAGCGACAGCAGAACCGCAGAAATGACCCCAGTAATAGCGAAACGTATATTCTGAGGAGCGAGCCACTTCCGGGCTATACGCGTTACTCGATTCGAATCCCTCCAGTAATCAGGCGGAAGTCCAATACAGGACGGCGAGCGAGTTGAAAAGTGAGAGCTAGATAGATTATTCATGTTGATTAGCAATGGAGTAGAATGGGAAGGCATCGAGTTACGTTGTAAGCACCATTATATTCCGATGACCCGATCACAATACGGAATCTTGAATTTTCAATAAAAAAGCGGACGCTCTGTTGAAGAGCGTCCGCTTCGACTTAGTCGATTGGCCGTAGTAATGAGGCCTGCGGTAGCAGGTTGTCATGCTGACCGAAACCCTTGTCGAGTTGCGCTACGGGTATTCCTCTCTAGTGACTAACCTAGTAATGGATCACTGTTCTTTCGAAACAGTGACTAAGCTTTCTTTTCGTTGCGGCGACGGCGGAATGAACCGGCACCAAGACCAAGAGCGGCCAAACCAAAGATCGCAATCGACCCTGGCTCTGGAACCTGGGTTTCAAACTGCAAATTGTCAACGAAAATCCAATCTTCACCAAATGTTCCCGACGTTGCTTCGATCGTTACTGACGTGATCGTCGGCCCACTATCAGAAATAACACCAACGAACGTTTTCAGCCCTTTGGTAGGCAACGGGCCCACTGGACCAATCATACCATAAGTTACTGACCCATCTGATGTTTCGAACGTCAATGTTGTGCTATCCATAGGAATGGTTCCAACATCGAAAATGTCAATCCCAAACGCACTGGTACCACCAGCAAACAAAGAGGTGAAGTCGAAGGTGATCTTTCCAGGACTGGTAAAGAATATACTCTTCCCAGGACCTCCATTACTATCTGTGACAATTTCGGCAGTGTTAGACCCGTTGTTCGACGTGATGCTGACATTTTGAGCTGTTATGGGCAAATCCTGGCCTACAGCAAAGCCCGAAAAATCTTCAGACGACAAGTCAATCGCGTTGGTCGAAGCATCCGAACCAAAGGCTGTTTCGTCGCTCAGAGGTCCAAGGCCGGTTGCATAAAACATCAGTCCAGCCGAAGCATTCTGCGCCGTTACCATAACGGCAAACAAAGCTAGAAGACCAGCGAAAGCTGGCTTACGATAGGTGTTCAAAATTTGTGTAAACTTCATAGTTGTCTCTCCATCGCCATGATTGGCGATCATTGATATTGAAAAAATAGTTGAAACATTTGTTGTAAAACCTTGTCAGAAACGATCCGTCAAGGCGCACGAAAACGAAACAGGTCTGCCAAGCTAGGCAGGTTTCAACAGTTCCAAGAGAGACGGATCACTGGGTAACATCGAGTTGCGATTACGCAACATTTCGGTTAATGCCAGCGGTTCAAGGCAGATGCCACAAGCCGAAATGGCGAGCGACGACAAGACGTTTTGACTTTGGACGGCGATTCCAGCCATCTCCGAAACCTCACCCGTCCATTGATGGTAGGTCGAATTGGTGGGCTGCTCCATGCTCGCTACGGCATATAAATGTTCCGTATTAAGCGTTACCTCCTCACCAACCATCACCCCTGCTTCCACGGGGGAAACCCCAGCGGTGAGTGCGATTGTGACGATTAGGAGGATGATGTTTTTCATTACCCCTCCATTGTCGGTGGCTCGTTTCAGAAAAGCAAGTGTTTTTTTCAAGCTTTCTGTTTTTATTTGCAAAATCGTTGCCCCCCTAGTAGTTGCCCCCTAGTAGAGGAGTGGTTTGATCGTGTTCAGCTGAATGTGGGTGTAGCATGGCCATCCAAGACCGTCGAATGCCCCGCGCCAAACCAAATTCAATAGCTTAAAAAATCGCAGACGTTCACAATATTTCGAAAATGAACGTGAGAACCACAGATGGACAGTGATTAACACAGGAGGATGCTTGGGGGGGGGGATCGGAGTACATTTGTGTTCATTTGGGAATTTTTGCCTCCCTCCGTGGACGGGTGCGGTAGAAGTGAGCCGCTTGTATCTCGGTATTGGTCCGTTTTGTAGTCATGGAACTCGCCTAGAGTTTTGGGCAAGCAATAAGAGGCCGAAAGTCTTGGCGACTTCCGCTACGGTCTTAACGATCATTCTGGTTTTTTGGCCAATACCTTAAACATTGGTTTTGTTCTTCGGGGGGGACGATTTTAGCCGTATGTAAAGACCTCTCTAGAGGAGCGAAAGCGGCATGATAAGAAATATTCCAGAACGAATCGAAGCGGATCCACAAATGTTCTATCCCATCGGCATGAGACGAGACGCTATGGTAACGCAAAGAACGCACAAATGGTTTTGCTTGCTCGCACTGGCAACCGTCATGGTAAGTGGTTGTGCGGCCGGTTTGAGAGCAACATGTGCTCCCTACGAGGAACTGAAACGGCGAGCCGTCGTCAAGGCCACCGCTTCGAAACAGGCGAAGGCGATCTGGGAAGATTGCTATGCGGATCAATATCAAGATAAGCATTGCGAAGCAGACGCCGAGCATGGTTTTCGAACCGCCTACGTCGAGACGGCACTAGGAACTCCTGACGCGCCGCCGCCGGTGCCAGTGCGTCCCTGCATCAGCCGTCACTCGCTTACCCACACCTATCCCGACGCCAACGCTTGGTACGATGGCTACCATCATGGCCGCGCTGCGGCACTGTCGCGAGGTGTCGACCGCTGGCGACTCGCCCCGCTCGACCCAGGTTTGATCTGTCCTACCGAGTGCTGCCCCGATCAGACATTTGCCAATCCCTACGATAATTCAAGCGTGGTGGATGGTCAGGTCATTTATGAAGGGATTCCAATCGAAAATGAGACCACGATCGAAGAGAGCTTACTCGAACCGCATGACGGTGGTGACGCGGATGCGATTCGTAGCGAACCCGATTCGCTGCCGAGTCAGCCAGCGACGGAGACCAACATGGTACCTGAGCTGACAAACCTTTTTCTTCGGTCTTGACTTCGAGTCGGACCTTCTTGTTTCCGAACGAATTATTTGTTGCCGTTCACAATTTTTGGCAGGGAAGCCGCGCGATGCAATCTATAATACAGCTATTAACATTTTTTTCCGCTATCAATTCGTCTAGCACAGCGCCTCGTCGCCAACGCACGACTCGGTGGCTGAACTGGCCGGCCTTGACCGCGATGTTGGTCTTGCTTGGATCGACGGGCTGCACATCACTACTAACCCCAATCGAGGGGATTCCGGTTTCTCGATTGCCGCCCGAGCTGCTGGGCATCCGCCGTAGCGACTACGTGCCGGTACCCGTGGTCATGTTGTCCATTCCGGCAGGCCAAGAATATCGGCTCGATGAAGGCGACATTTTGGGTGTCTACATTCAAGGTGTCTTGCCGTTCAGTTCGCCGACATCCGTGCCTGAGCCACCACCGGTCAACTTTCCAGATTCGGCCAGCGCACTACCGCCTTCGATTGGCTATCCCATCCCGGTCCAGGCCAACGGGCTGATTTCATTGCCGCTACTCGACCCAATCAGCGTCAAGGGGCTGACGATGGAGGAAGTTCGCGTCAAGATCAAGAGGATCTATGAAGCCCAAGAATTCGTACAGGAGGGGAAGGCGAATCCGATCGTGACTTTGATTCGTGAACGAACCTATAATGTCACCGTGTTACGTGAGAACGCGGTTCCCGCCGGAAAAGAGGTCGACCAGGCGGCCCGTGGAGTGTCGCTGAAATTACCGGCCTACCAAAACGATCTGTTGCATGCACTCACGCAAAGTGGTGGTATGCCGGGGGTGAATGAAAAGAACGAAGTGACGATCTTCAAAACTTCTCGTATTCCTGCCCACATGCGTGATGAAGTCATGTCGCAGCTAATGGCAGGTAGCGGCGAATACCCCTGCCTCGAGACGATGATCAGTGATTGCCAAGCCTCTGCGGGGTTGACGTTTCACGGGTTGACCAGTGAACCCTACATGATCAAAGTGCCGTTGCGGATGCCGCCAGGCCAAACGATGTCGATCCGGCCCGAAGATATCGAACTCATCAATGGCGACATTGTGTTGGTCGAATCGCGTGAAAGCGAACTCTTTTACACGGGCGGATTGTTGCCGGGTGGCCAGCATGCGGTACCTCGCGACTACGATCTTGACGTCCTCGGGGCGATGGCGATCGCCGGGTCAGGGGTCGACCAGAGCCGTGGTGGCAGTGGCGGTGGAGCTGGCGGTGGGATTATTGGCGGCCTCGGTGGGGCCAAGCCGACACAGCTATTTATCGTCCGCAAGCTGCCAAGCGGGCGAACGTACAATATCGCGGTCGACCTGCAATTGGCGGTCAATAACTCTAGCGAGAACATCCTGGTCCAACCAGGCGATACCTTGATTCTACGGAACAAGCCGCATGAAGAGTTGTTGAACTTCGGCATCGCCACATTCTTCACCTACGGCATTCGTGAACTGTTTAGTAACTAAGCAGGCCGAGAGAAGTCGCGGTTCCAACCACATCTGTGGAACCGCTTTGCCAATCTCGAGCCCCCATGGTTTGGCTCCGTCGGCTCACCTCCGCATCGTCCGTTCGACGGTGACCGAATTTCAATACAGATTTGGGTACGCTACCCTGGTGATGCGGTTACATCCGTTGTCCATCCGCTTGTTGCTATTTGTGTTGGTTGTTCGCGGAGGTGATGCCCTGCGAGATTCGTGGAGTCAGCGTCTCGGAGAGACGCTGCTACTGTGATGTTCAGCGTCTCGGAGAGACGCTGCTACTGTGCTGTTTAGCGTCTCGGAGAGACGCTGCTACTGTGCTGTTCAGCGTCTCGGAGAGACGCTGCTACTGTGATGTTCAGCGTCTCGGAGAGACGCTACTACTGTGCTGTTCGGCGTCTCGGAGAGACGCTACTACTGTGCTGTTCAGCGTCTCGGAGAGACGCTGCTACTGTGATGTTCAGCGTCTCGGAGAGACGCTACTACTGTGCTGTTCGGCGTCTCGGAGAGACGCTGCTACTGTGATGTTCAGCGTCTCGGAGAGACGCTGCTACTGTGATGTTTAGCGTCTCGGAGAGACGCTGCTACTGTGACTTGCTCCGCATCGGTACGGGAGAAGTGTAGGGCTCGAACCAAGCGGCTTCACGTCCGAGGGTGTTCGAACCGACGGTTCAATAGCCGCTCCGAAAAGATTCCTTGAACGGTTACGCGACAAGACGCCGTTCGCTCGGAGAGCAGAGTGACAAGTGACGCGGATCAAACATGGATCTTCACTGGTATCTTCGGATCCGTGTAAATCGGTGGTCGCTTTTTCTGTCCCGACCATGGCTGAACGATTTACGCCACCACGGCATAGACGATCAATTTAATGTACTCGATCCAAATCGGTGCATCGATCTCAGCACTCATTTTCAAGGGGCTAGCGGCGTAGATCTGGACATCCGTTTTCCCTGTGGCACGGCGAAAGCATAGCTGGCTACGTCGTGTGTGTGCGGCCGATGTAACGACAACGATTCGTTCTAAGTCGGGATACTTTTCCGCGACCGCTCTCGCTTCGCTGAGCGAACCGAACCAGGCGTTTTCTTGTGGCTCGATCAAGGAGATTTTTTCGGGAGGAACCCCCAGCCAACCTAAGTAACCGATCGCCCGTTCGACTCGGGTTTCCGATTGATTCTCGACAAAATTGTACGAGGAAGTCTCGGTTTCATTGAGCAGGATGATCTCGGGGATCCGTTTCAGATGGTACAAGTCGGAGGCAGCATGCAATCGTTCCCAATAGGCATGCCTGTCGGCCATCACGTACGCCGCGTCTCCTGAGGCGTCACCATTGTGAACTTGCAAAGGATAGGCGACAATACTGCGAACCACCGGTAGCGACATCAGAACGGTTGTAGCGATCCAACACAACAGAACGAGGAAACATCGTCGACGCCAAGGATTCGATCTTCGCACCGCCGAGTAGTTCGGACGGATATTTTCATGATTCATATCTAACGTAGCCTAGGCTTCCAGCCTGGGATGGATGTCGTCCCAGGCGATACGCACGCATCCGATTAAGAACGTCCAATGAATTTACCTTTCCCAAACGCGTTTGGGGAGGGTAAGGCAAAAGCCTGCGGGCATTCTTCACGTAGGCGAGTCTCTCCGAGACTCGTAAATTCAGCGTCTCGGGGACGTCGATTCAATTACTGACGGATTTGCTCGTAGCGGAAGTCGCCAAGACTTTCGTTTTTCAGGGTGGACGAAACTCTTGGCGAGTTTCGCTACCTCAGTCATACAATCGAACGTCTCGGGGGGACGCTGCTACGGTTTGCGGCGAAGCCGCACTACATCAGTTATCGCCCCGTTTGATGTGGCTTTGCGATGGTTTTTTGTAGTGGATCTTGTTAAAGATCCCGCGTGGTAGGATCTTTAACGGGCTGTCGATTTAATCGTTTAACGCTTAGCCGAAGGCGTCAGCTTTTCCATAAGCGGTCGCCTATGGCTTGGCGTTAAACAATAAGTCGAGTCAAACCGATTAAATCGACAGCCCGTTAACAAGATCCACTACCATTGCGGCGAAGCCGTATTATGGAATCCCTCGGACGATCGTTGGCCCCACAAGTTTGGTCAACCAAACGGGTAAGTGCTGCCAGATGCGGACGAGTCGCTGGTTACCAGCATCGTCGGCTCGCATCGCGTTGGGATCGCCTTTGCGAACGTAGTATTGCCAGACGGCGTCGTGTGGGTGGGCCCCCCATTGGGCCTTGAATTTGTAGGTGCCGCTGTCTCGACTGCTGCGTCCAAAGTCAAACGTATGGCTACCATTCGCGATTGCCCGTTCCAATAGTCTCCAGTACATCAGCATGTTCGCATTGGTATGATTGAATTCACGCAAACTACTCGCGCTAGGAACTTCCGTCACGCCGCCCGCGTGAACGAGGATTGCTGCTGCGACCGGCTGTGTTTCGTTGCGAACGATACACAATTCAGCAAAATCATGACCGTCTTTACCGTGAAAATATTTTAAGCTGGCATCAAATAAAGCCCGCGAGAAAACTGGAGTGCCCAGGTCTCGCATATTTCGAGCAAAGACCTGATAAAAGTCGTCTAAGCATTCGGCCCCGCCGAAGTGGACGCTCAACTTAGCGGTCGTGGACTTCTTAACTTGACTACGCACCTTGCTCTTGAACGATTTCATTAAGTCATCGGCTGTATCCGGTAATTGCAATCGCATATGAACTTTATCGGTGCGTGAGAAGTTCAGCCGTGGATGATCGACTGGAATCTCATGTCGCAGTTCCAAATGCTTCACATCGAGTTGGTCTGCCAATACACAAGCATGATTGATCAATCCGATCGCGGTTTCCTGATCGCGTGCCCAAACGCCACCTGTATTGAGGTAGGGTAAACTGACGAGAAAGCGTCCGAAAAGCGGGCCTGACACGAGGATCAACGGTAGGACACCCGTCGTTTCCTGTCCATTGCACGCACGAATCAGATAGGCTTGATGCCCGAGCCCCGCGGCGACGCTGGCGACCCAGGCGTCGCGATGAGCGTTGAGTCGGGGGACGACGCTGTCATCGTCAACGACATCCAGCCGAGGCCGCGTCGGTGACGAACTCCACTTTATCGTTTCAATGAGAGTCGCCGAAGTTTGAGTGTTCATAGGTTGTCGATTTAGACTTCGCGATGCGAATGTAGACCGGAACTTATTCCGTAATTTTCAAAAAAGGGGGCGCATTCGATAACGTAATCGATTCCGTTTTACTTTAAATCGGCATCCTGCCGGTGTCGATTGGTGCAAAGATTAATTGGCTAGTCAGAAGGCAGCCGAAGCTGAAGAGTTAGGAGAGGCAAAATTTTCGGGGGGAAACAGTTGGTCGCTACCAACGGTTTCCCCCCCGCGACAAGCTCGAATGGCGTGTTCTTAAGAAAAACGGAGTGAGTTTCACATGGGTGTTTTTCCTGTTTCCGTCCGGCTTGTCCGGGCGGAGCAACAGGTGGCAGCTACCATGAACGCAAAATTCCATGCTCGCCCCACCCCCACGAATCGCCTCCGGCGATTCGTGGGGGTGGGGCGAATTTCTTTCGGGCGTGCGGTTTGTAGCCGCCACTTGTTTCCTCCGCCGAGACAAGCTCGACGGAAGGAGGTTTCACGCCGCGAATTCACTTACAGTCCACGCCATTTGATTGAGGGGCAGCAGAGAGTGTCCGTGGCAATCGGTAGGAACAAAACCTGCGCGGACTAAAACTGATACATCCCCCGAATTTGAACAGTCCAGGCTTACATCCCAAGCTAAATTTGAAGGTCTCCGCGAGTTTCGCTACGGGCGATCGCGATTGCGATAGCCATTCCGATCGCGACTCCGACGATGCGAACGGCAAGCTCGATGAGACTTGGTGATCGGGATCGTTCGAAGATTTGGCCGCCCTCGGCCAACAGACACACCGATACACAAAAGACAACCGCAGCAAGCCAACGCAATACGGTTATCCTTTTAAGGCGAGACGGGGCGGCAAACGCCGCGGACATTCCAGCGAGTGATCCTAGGAGCATCGAAAACCATAGGGAGCGTAGCAGATTGGAGGCCATTGCCATGTCATTCCCGGAAAACCAATTTGTCATCGCGATCGATCGGAATTGATCGAATCGCTGTTTCATTTCCAGCCCCGAATCTGCAAAATCAAAAGGGGCCCAGGAAACCAACAAATAACCGAGCGAATAAAGAATCGCCACAATCAACAAGACCGGTGCGGTAGCCCAACTTCGCAATGGAAATGGACTGTCCGAACTCCACATTCGACCGGCCCAGCATGCTCCAACACCTGCGCCCACGGCCGACCCGATCGCATCGTCGACCGCTGCCGTCCGTGTCTCGATGAACGCTTGACAAGCTTCTAAGCACACCACACCACCAACAGCAAACATCGCGGACTGTATCCAATGGACACGCGTGCGTTGTGGAGGATTCCGTCCATCTGTCCCCGACCAATAGGCGAACCAGACGCCAATCGGCAATGCCGTGGCAATCGTGACGGCTGCGGTATAGAGCGATTGCCAAGTATCGGTATGCCAATTCTCAAACGGTGAAAGCTGGATCATCCCCGATCGCCATTTCGCCTTCAGTTCGGACGGCGAGACCGCGGGAATGAACGGCATCCATGCCCAAAGCAGGTACCCCGCCACGTACAGATCCAACAACGCTTTGAAGGGTGACTGATGGGATCGGCCTGACCAGAACCGAGCGACTCGGCTGCTGAACCATGATCCGCCACCGTACGCGAGCAAGCCGCCAACCAAGCCGCCGAGCAACTGTGAAATCGTATCGTTGCGCGACGGCACACGCCGGCCATACCAATGCTGCCCCAGTTCGACGAACAGAGAAACCGCCGCGACCAGGCAAACCGCGATAATTACCGAGATTGAATTTCGGTGATAACGCGGCGATTGACTGGGGGCCAGCGGTGACGCTCCACCGACTAAAACCAATAAGAACCCCAGTGGGATACCGAGCATCATGTTGATTGCCAGGTCACTTCTTGATTGCTGACTCCAGTCTGTGACGTGTGACCAATCGGCCCAAGCCTCAGCGAGCGATCCCGTTTTTAAATCAAACGGATACCAAGACCCCAACACCATCAGCGCGGCCCAAGCGAAGGCGAGGAACAACCAATACCGACGACGAACGCTCACGGTCACCTACCGAGCAGTCGCTCATAGATGGTTTGAATTCGATCCATCCGTTTGCGAAAACTGTATTGTTCTTCTACGAGTTTTCGTGCAGCGATGGCCATCTGTGATCGCTTCACTGGATCGCAGACCAGTCGACGCATTGCATCGGTGAGCCCCTTTTGATTCCCAATGTCACAAAGCAGGCCGTCGTGATCGTCGGTCAGCATTTTGGGCACCCCTGCAACCCGAGTCGAGACAATCGGGACGCCCATCGCAGCGGCTTCTAAAATCACATTCGGCAGCCCTTCGCGTTGGCTCGATAGCACGAATAGGTCAAGCGATTCATAGAACGCTTTGGTGTCCGACCAGAATCCAAGCAGTTTAACATGGTCGGCTAAATCCAACTCAACGATCAATCGTTCTAAGTCTTGCCTTGCCGATCCTTCGCCTGCGATCCATAGTTCGACTGGATGCCCCTCGTTTAGCAGGGTTTTGGTCGCACGAATCAGCAGATCAAACGATTTCTCTGGCATCAATCGACCACTCGCTCCGACCAAGACACGGTCGTTGGGAACCGCCCGCTGCCGACGCATCGCTGCGGCTGACGATGGTCCTTGCCGACTAAACGACAGCTCATCAATCGCATTGGGAATGTACGTCAACCGATCGGAACGAATCTTTAACTTCGCCACTTCGTCCAACAAATCATCTGAAACACAAATAACATGCTGATACCGCGGAAGACAGAGTTTATCTACTTTGTAATACAAGGGAGTTTTCGAGGTTTGCACCACCCAACCATGAACGGTTGTGACCAACTTCATCCGGTGAAACGGACGGAGTAGTAATCCGAAGAGGTTTGACTTGTAGTCGTGGGCATGCCAAATCTTGACATTGAATTGCTTACATAGCCGAAGTAGGTCACGAAGGACTCGGACATCGGTGGCACCGCGATCGGGAATGCTGATGAGTGGGCTATTCCAATTCACAGCTCGCTGGCGAATGACTTCAAAGCCGGGATCGTCCGGCGGATGCATGTAAGCTGCAGCCAACGCGTAATTTGAATCCGCCAGAAACGGACTCGATAGCAAGATTGTCTTCTCGGGACCGCCGCCGGTATCCGAAACGACGCGCGTGTGTAGCACCACGTCTTTCGAGGCCGGAGGGTGGAATGGGATGTCCAATCGATGGGATGTCATTTTATGAACCGTGATGATGACAACATTTCTTGAAACGTCGCTGCCTTCGCTTTCCAACTCTCCGTCGCCAGACGTTTTTGAATTCTATCTGCGAATGGCGACTTGGCATCCACGTCGCCTTGCATGAACGCCATCGTCTTGGCAACGAACTCGTCGTTCGTGCTGACCATCTCGATGCAGTCACTGTAGTTATGGACAGCGGGTAGAGACGACGCCACGACCGGCCGCATCGTGGCCAAGTATTCTTTGAATTTGAGTGGCTGCATCGCACGAGTGACTGGCAAATCAGCATAGGGCATGATCAACGCCGCCGCTTGTCGAGCGACGCTTGGCAAGCTTTCGAATGGCATGGGGCCAGTCATCAAAATGTTCGGGTGGTTGGCGAGTCGAGGATCAGGATCCTGCAGAGGGCCCACTAGCACGATTTTCCCATGATCGATCCGGTTGGCCAAAGCTAGCAGCCAGTCCGCATTCATCCGTCGATCGATCACCCCCCAAAACAGAGCGATCGGTCGCGGCAAACCATCAAGGATTTCTAGCTTACAACCAGAATCGGATTGCCAAAAATCGAGATCCACGCCGTGAGTCAATACCTCGGCGTGATGCCCACGATCGGCGATCCCGGCGGCTAATGTATCACTCGCTGCAATAATCCGGTCGATCTGCGGCAGCATTTCGGATTCCATTTTACCCATGGCTTGTCCGTCCAGTCCCGGCCAAACAGAAAAATCGTCGACACAATAATAAATCCAGCGATCGACCGGTAGCTTGCCCACCAAGTCGGCAACAATGGGAATCGTTGTGACCGCAATCGCACCCTCCGCTATGTCGTGCAATTGTGAAATCAGTAGACGAGCGTTAAGCCAGCGGTCCCAACGATGCGACATCCAAGGCCACATCTTGGCATCGATCACTGTCAGGCCATCTGGCAGCGGTCGTGGAATCGCTTCGGACCTTTTGCTTGCTGGCTTGACCCAACCGGATAACTTTTCAAATCCACGTCGAAGGGTGACGGTATCAAAGCGTGGAGGCCGCATTCCGATCGTATTGACCCAAGTCGTCTGAGCATTTGGCAACAGCTGCCCAATCAGGTGCTGGCAACTCGATGGGTGCCGACCCCAATCGTCCGAGAAAACAAGTAAACGATTATTCATAAGTAGCGGAAGTCGCAGAGAGTTTCGTCATCGACGATTAGAATGGATGGCTCACTGAATGGTCTTCATTATCGGTTGAGCTTCGATTGCTCGGTTCGAAAGTCTCTGCGACTTCCGCTACGTGGTTCTGCTTGACACGAAAGTCCCAGCGACTTCCGCTACAAATTCCGTCGAAACTCTCTGCGAGTTCCGCTACGGAGGGCGGATTAAAGAATGAAAAACATGATCAACAGTACAACCATACTGACCACCGCTGCGGCTCCCAGTACAACCAGTCGCTTGAATCGATGCAAAGCGATTGTCCGCTGCGGCACAAAGGATTGTGGTTCGCCAAACTCGTCATCAATTTTTTCGATGAACGCCGGTTCGTCACGATGTTCCAACAACCACTCTCGTTGCCAACCAAAATTTAGCAACAACACAACGGGTCGACATAGCGACTTAGTCGGCGAATCAGTCAAATAGTCGACCACATAATTGAAAAAATAGTCGGCTTTTTCCCACATGCGTTTGCGTTCATCATCATCGGATTCATAGCGAGCGGCATGTTCCAGAACGTGCCATTTTCGCATATCTTGCGCAGCCCATGTTTCCGTCGGGTACTGCAGTTTCTCTGAATCGGACAATATCGGTCGTTCGTTTCTGGCCATCCATCGTGCATAGTGACGCAGCGTCGCGACGCCGTATCGAAAATCAGCATCCAATTCACCAAGCGTCATTTTGTAATCAACGTAGCGGCCGAGTGCTTGCAGGTACATCGTATAGAACCAGCGCAGCTCGGCGTTGAGCAAATCGAGTGATTTGAGGTCTTGTTTTGGATGCACAGTGCGCCGCATTAGCAGAGCGGCGCGATCAAGATACTTTCGGTCAGCCGTCAATTCGTGTCCTGTCAACAGTGCATGAGTTGAATTCCCGGAAGCTCGGCCTGGGCCGTAGTAACCATCACTGCTACAAGTCGAATAGCCTGTGTCACTCCGGCAAAGCCACTTAAACGGTGTCTGATTACCATCTTCGATCCGCAGCACGTAATCAGCGGCATTGATCGCGGCTTCCCTGTAACGCTGCTTGCCAGTCAACCAGTAGGCCAGCATCCAGCCGGTGTTGTAGTTATGCGACGCCGCAGGCCCGCCACCGATCGCGTAGTTCTTACTGAGTTGCTCGCCAGTCTCTCCCAGCTCCTCTAAGTCCTGACCATCGTCAAACGATTGGCTAACCCGAAGTCGCTTCGGATAACTTCGATGCGTTGCAGTATGAGCATCGGCGTAATGATAGGTGTGCCAGAACAGGCCACCATTGTAGAGCAATTTATCCTGCTCCGTATGATAGGTGTCAATGTCCCAGGCGTGGTCGGCCATCGCCGTCATCAGATCGAACCAGCGAGAGTCGCCAGAACGCAAGAATTGAATCGCAAAGCCAAGCGTGCAGTCATATTGGTTATTGTAGTGCGAGATCATTAGCGATTCGCCTTTGTGGTAGACCGCTTCGTGGTCACCGTAGATGTCACCAAAATTCCGCCAGCCGTACTGGTCGATTTTCTCGCGTTTGGCAAAAAACGAATCGTCACCCTCGATCGCCAAATCGACCAGGGCCTCATATCGCGAGTCGCTCTGTTCGCTGCGAGCCAACAAGTAGGGCACGGCGTTGGCCTCGGCGTGAACGTCAGGAGCGAGACGAACCATGGGCGGATTCAAGACTGCCGAAATTGATGACACTGCATCAACCGGTTTCATCTCAAAGCCAAACTCGAACGTCTTCTGCTCGCCTCCTTGTAGCTCATGGCCACCTGTTGCCTCAGCCGGAAGCAGTCCGATACGCAATTCATTTCTATCGGTGGAAAGCGCAGAAGGAAAGTTCTGCCAGAAGTCACGATAGGCAATCGAGTATTCCACCGCATCACCACTCATGCGAACAATCGGCTGGGCACGTAAGCCTGAGTGAGTATCGGCATCGGCAAACACCTTATAGCCGCAGAATTCGAGCGGCACTCGGCCGCCTCGATCGAGATGGTTTGCACTATTCCAGTTGTCACCTCCGCTGGATGCTTGGAAGACCGTCACCTTCTGCTGCGCGTCAACGATCCGGCCCGTATCTTCGAATTCTGCCGATAGTCGATGGATCGCGGATTCACACTCTGGAACAAAATTGACGGAAAGATCATCGATCAGGATTGAGCCGTTTGCCCCCAGATCCCAGTTGCCGCCGGGGTGATCCATCGGCTGTGGATTTCGAACTTGGAACTCGAATTTTAAGACCGGAAACGAGGCGTAGACGCTCGCAGTAAGCTGCCCCGCCAGACGTGATACTTCGCTGTCGGCTCGAAAATTGACTTGCCACTGCTGGGTCCAGCGGATCGGCCCGCCGACGACCTGGGAAGGCGAGGAGACAACGCCACGATAATCAACGCCGTCGTGCCGAAGTTGAAATTCACAATTCACACCCGCCAACGCGACTTGATCCGCGATCTTCAAATCACCAATGGAATCCGCTTCGCAATGCACCGGCGGATTCGACGTAGTTTCCTGCTGAGTTGCATCATCATCCGCGATGATAGCATAGCTTGCGTCGAAATGCCATTCAAACTCGACGAGACACCAACGGATGGAATCATCAGGCCAACAGCTTAGAACTTGAACTTTCGAACTTTGGATCGCCCCTTCTTCGCTACGGACCCCGACTTCCGACCGATCGCAGACGCTAGCAAGCGGAAAGGGAACACTTACTCGTACCAACGCGTGACGCGATTGATTTGCGGCATGATGGTGAGTCAAATGGATTGGGTAAGAAAACAAGGGTTATCGTGTTGGGTTCAGAGTGCCATTAAATTTTGTGTCGATTGTCCGTGTCTAAGTCAACGTTGAACAGCGGTCATGCTATGGATCGGGCGCGATAAACATAATCCCGAAACGTTGGTTGTGCAATCATGTCATAGGCACAGCTCAAGATTCCATGAATGACCGCACGAGACTCTTCGGTCAAGCATTCGACGATAATGAGTCCAGGCTTCCACCGGTCAAGGTCAAGACCTCGTAACACTTCATACTCAAAGCCGTCGACGTCAAGAGAAAGCAGGTCCACTTGAGGCGGATTGACTTCATCCAAAATGGACGTGAGAGTCCGCGCGGGAACATCAATTGTCACCTCGTCCGGATCCGATTCCGCAGAGCAGATGCGTGACATCGCGTGGGCTGGTGTTATCGCGACTGTCTTCTCACCGTAGTCCTCGGACACCAACGCACAGTTGATTGAAATCGCGTTCCTTCTGTTTGTGCGGATACGCCTGAACATTTCTGGAACAGGTTCAATAAGAATTCCCTTCTAGCCCTGAAACCGTTCCAGATAATAACTGCTACTTTCGAAGAAACCATCGACTCCCCCGGCCTCAACATTAAAACCAGGCGATTTTAGATGCTGCATGAGCAATTCATGTATTCCTCCGTATGCGGGACACGAAAATCGGTCACTTCCAAGTGCTTCAAAAACCTTCCTTCGCGCGGTAGTCAGACGCCATAGCGGTAACATGAAATGAGTCTCCTATTCAACAAACTGCTTCACGGTAGATAACGGACATCGTCTCGTTCCGGGATCCAAAACCGAACTTCGATCGAACTTTCTCGAGAGCGGCAGCGCCAACCGTCCGCCGCAGCGCCGAGGATTCGATCAGCCTTCTTAAGTAAGCCTTCAGCTGATCGTTAACGTGGTTGCGAAATGGCAGGGGAATTGCATCAACCGCGTAGCCGCGAAACATATTTTTTGTGTCGAAATCGCTGATATCGATCAAGAAGCTGTCGCTTTCGGAATCGATAATTTCAGGAATGGCAAAATGATTGGTGGCGACGACGGGGATTCCATAAGCCATCGCTTCGAGGATTGCGAATCCAAAGGCTTCGTTATAAGTCGGCAAGAGGTAGACATCCGTCTCCGGCAAAACTTCACCGAGCATCCGTTGGCGTGAGACCCGTCCAAATTGAATGGACTGATTCTTGCGAATTCGAGTCAGATACTCTTCCTTCAGTTCGCGATTTCTGGATCGAAAATCAATCTTCTCATCGCAGCAAATACGGAGCGTGATGCCTGGATACTCCTGCTGAAGCGACTCGAACACATCGACAACGTTCGCCCCACCTTTGCGAAAGAAGTCGCCACTGAAAAGCAGTTTCACTTGGTCGTCAGTATATCGGATGAAATCTTCCGAAACTTGTCGGATTGCTGGATAGACGACTGTTGCTTTGTCGATCACCACGGGGTCAGTTACGCCTCCGTAGCCATAAAGGGTTTCGCGTGCCGCCTGACTCCAAAACAATAGTTTTTTGCAATTGTTTCTACGAAACAAGCGATTTACATACCCAACTCTCGTGACGCGTGGTAGCGGAAAGGTCAAAAAGCCGAATGCGAGTGCGGCCTCGAAACAATCAAGAGAACAAACCCAAGGTGCCGATGTGATCACCGGACTAAGGACAGCTTCCAGCACATCAAATTCGCGAGTGTCAGCAAACTCCATCAAGTAACTTTTGATCGGACTGCGAATGAACCGGTGACGTGTTCGCGTGGGAGTGGGAAAGCAGTACTCAACGCCGTCGGGAGGACAGGCCGCAATCTCATCCGCCATCCCGTGACGTGTCGAAACGCCAACACGGATAAGAGGGTCTTTTTCGAATCTTTTTTGATTTACTGTTGATTCATGCATCAGGCAATTGACAATTTTTTTCCGGAATGCATCGGTGGCGTTTTCTGAGCTTCATTCCCTGCAGCCCAATGAATCGGCACCAAATTTCGGCGCGCAAAATGGAGACGCCCCAGACTACGATCCGACGTCCGATAAAGTAATTTAAATGAAGCCGGTGCACCATCCCTATTTTTCCGACATGCATCAAAAAACGGCGTTGGATCTTATCGCCAAATAGTTGCCCCCGTAATGCTGATCCCTGCGCGCCAAAATTCGCTTCGCTCCGCGTATTCGACCATATGAGTCCCAGATCGGCGACGCCACCCCCTATGGCCACAGCAGGACGTTATAGCTTGATACTCAATGTCAACACGGTCTTAATGGCAGATTCGCCGAAGCGATCGAATGTAAAAAATTTAAATGCGCTCACCCTGCCATTGCTCCCACCCTTGAAATCATCGTTTTTTGACGCATGAATAATACGATGAAGTTTAAGTAGTATGTCGTCAGACACTTAATACTTTGAACCATTCTACTATTGAGAACCGATCCGATAGACGACTACCGCAGGCGGAATCTCAAATTGACCACCGCCACTGTTTTGGTAGGAGATATACAGCAGTTGATCGTCGGCGTCCCAATAGGCACCGATCGGCCAGCGAGACGCATTCGGACCGTCATCAAATGGCAAATCCCACTCAAAATAGCTGCCTCGGACTTGATATGGGCGAACCTCTCCACGAGCCACCTGCGCTAAATCAGCGGGATCATACACGTAAAGCCGTACCCGGCGTTCGCGACTGGCTACTGTGGTTTGCAGGTTATAATTGAGAGCTCCAAGTCCCTGAACGGACCAGTAGCAGAGCCCAGTCACGTCTGGGGTATCGACCCAAACGGGACCGGCGATGACTTCATCTCCCTGCCACCAGCCGATCCCATTCTCAACAGCCGGTCCCCATAGCGGCTTGGTGTAGTCGGCTGGTCGCTCTTCACGTCGGTCCTTCCCACCGCCCCACTGAAAACTGAGTAGTTCAACACAATTATTGAGTTTTTTGGCCTGATCGGTCGGCCAATCTGCGGCAAAAAAAGTCGGCCCTGGCGAACTTCCCTGCCCTGATCGATACCCCCCAAATCCGACACCAAACTTTCGGCCTTCAAGAAATTGCTTTGCGTACCAAGAAGGAATTTCACAGAATCCCCCGCCAAAGACTTGACGCCTATTGACGTGAGATTCAACAGCCATCGGAGTGGTCATATTATTTGTTTCGTCAAACCAATTCATCCACGGCCCGATCCAATTTCCAGGATCGGTCGCATAATAGACGCGGCCAGTCGTCAAAAACGCGCCCCCTGGATTTGGTCTGCAAAGACTGTAGGGATTATTGTCTGCGATTGTGTGCGACCCCTTTAACAGTTTAATTGGTTTCGCCACCGGCCAAGCCAGCCTGTCATTCGTGTCAGTCCCAATCTCCTTCAGTGACACCTCCAGTACGTGACATTCGCTACTTTGTTGATGCCCGAAAGTGAACAGCGATCTTTCGCTACCTACACCATGTTCTACGTACAAACCGCCGCGGGAATACCCCAGCCCTTTTCCGCCCGCTCCTTGAGACGGCAATTGCCAGCCGCCCACTATTTGAAAAGAATCCGAAGTCACCACCGACTTGGCGATCTTTACATCTTGTTTTGGCTTTGTCGCGGCAAATTTCGAAGTCACACGGTTAGTCGAGGCATCGATCGGCTCCGCTGATTGGACCGGAGGCTCCGAAGCGATCTGCAATTGGCTCTCGAGGTCACGAACATATTTTTGAGCTTGCTCGTATTGGGGATGGTTGCGTCCGAATGTTTCCGCACGCAGTCTCGCAAGACGCAACTTCAAAACGAAGGACTCACGCTCAGCTGACTCGGTTGCCTTCTTCGTATCCGAACTAGCGAACTTCTCCGCCTCTTTTTCCGCGACTGTTGTTTGCGCCGCAACGTCAGTCGGATTGATACAGGCAAGCAATACCCAAAAAAACAATACGAATTTCAAAATCATGCTCCTACCTTTACGAACCGAACGTGACTGCGGTTTTGGCTAATTTGGTTATGCTGAAAGATCCTTCAGCTGTGCATAGCGGTCGAGGGTTGTTTAAAACACACCGAATTGAATACCGATATCATCTACCCAGACAATTCCGGCATCCGCGAGTGTCAGTCGCGACTCCAGCGGCAATCGGTCGAAATCCCAACGCGACGGGATCGACAATAACTGGCCCTCAGTCAAATTCAAAATCTGCGTCGGCAACAATCGCCGAAAATCCTGGAAGTGAAGCGACGTAATCTGACCGTCGGTAAGCATCCCGATCTGCTCAGACGTCAATCCCTGCAGCATTCCAGCATACGACGTATTCAATGCGGATACTTGCTCGGTTGTCATTGCTCGCCGCGCTGCGGAGGGCAACTGCATAAACGCATACGTCGAGTCCAATGCCGAAATCTGACTAGGTAAAATAACGCTTATCCTCGAGGCGGGCACATGCGCCAAATCCATGAATCCATACCCCCCCGATCTGATCGACCGCAGTTGCTCATCATTGAGTTCCAAAACCTGATTCGGCGTCAACGCACGAATCATCCCGCTGGGGGCGATGTCCAGCGCACGGACCTGCTCAGGGGTTAACGCCGCTCGCGCCTCCGCAGGAATCTGGATTAGTGCATAGGCGGACGTCAATGCCGAAATCTGGCTAGGCAAAATGGCTGTTATCCTCGAGGCGGGCACGCTCGCCAAATCCATGAATCCGTAACCACCTGTGACGATCGACTGCAACTGCTCATCAGTGAGTTCCAAAACCTGATTCGGCGTCAACGCACGAATCATCCCGCTGGGGGCGATGTCCAGCGCACGGACCTGCTCAGGGGTTAACGCCGCTCGCGTCTCCGCAGGAATCTGGATTAGTGCATAGGCGGACGTCAATGCCGAAATCTGGCTAGGCAAAATGGCTGTTATCCTCGAGGCGGGCACGCGCGCCAAGTCCATGAGTCCGTAACCCCCCGTGGCTATCGACTGCAACTGCTCATCAGTAAGCTGTAAAACCTGATCCGGCGTCAACGCACGAATCATCCCGTGATATGCGATATTTAAGCCGCGAACCTGCTCTGGCAGCAACGCCGCCCGTACCATGGCGGGAATCTTTGAAAACCCGTAGGCATCAGGAATTGACGATAATTGCATCTGCGTTAACGCGACAATTCGATCGGCTGGTAACTTGGCAAATTCAAGATGCCCATATCTACCTCCACCCAGGGACGCGACTTGCGAATCTGTCAGCATGCTCCTTTGCTCGAATGTCAAGCCGTCCACCATCCCGCTCGGAGACATATTCAATGCCTGAACCTGCGATGGCGTCAACGCCACTCGTGAGGAAGCAGGTATACTCAAGAAAGCGTCCCGAGTCGATATCGATGCAATTTGGGCCGGCGTCAGGTATTGAATCTCTTCTGCTGACAAGCTAGGGAACGCCGGATAGGACAGCACCTCGATCCAGTCGCCGGATACACGAGGAGTCACGGTAACCAATACTTCACGCGCTGCCGTCAAGCCAGCTCGATCCGTGGCAACGATTTGAAGCCGATGCTCGCCGCGATAAGTACCGCCGTCAAGACTAGCGGCAACGGTCATGTCACCCGTGACCTGATCGAAGGCAAATCGCCCATTCGGATCGCCGCCAATAATCCGCAAGCTGACACGATCACCGATGTCAGGATCGCTGACACCGACGCTTCCCACGACCGTGCCGACCGCCGCATTCTCGACGATCTCCAATTCAACATCGGCAAACAGGGGCGGACGATTAAAAACATGGACCGTTAGCGGATCGGAAGCGGCCGAGGATGCGTTCCCGGAATGTGATTGGGCGGTGAATACGTAACTGCCGCGAGGCAATTCTACATCGCTGTAATCGAATCGCCATTCCCCTAAGTTATTGGCAACGGTGATACCGAGCGTCTCACCACCGATGGCAACTGAGACCTCCGCTCCGGGGCGAGCCCGTCCGTAAAGCTGCAATCGGTGTTCCTCCGTGACCCATTCGCTTTCATCTCGCCTTCCAGAATCAACGCCCGCTACCAGAGGCGGCAACAGGTGATCCTCGAGCGGGAACGCAAGGCCACGAATTCCCGGCACCGGAACTCTCGCCTCACTATTGACGCCGCCCGGAGCGATGGCCCCCGCCACGGCGATCCCCAACTGTTCCCATGCTTGAGCATTCGTTAATCCACCGATCGGAGCACCGATCGGAGAATTAGGACCCAAATGCGAATTCGCACCCGTTTCCGGAACAAGGAAGTCGGGCGACTGCTGCTCGTAAAAGACACGATAATTGTTTCCGGGGACACCGCCGTAATTTTCAACTTCGATGACATCCAACTGAACCACATTGGTAAAGCGACCGTCTCGATAAGCCATCGCAATATTCTGAGAGTCAGTTAAACCCGAATCGGTGGAGTTAAACTCGATGTCCCTTAACAGTACGTACCGAGGTGGCAGACTTGCTGAAGTATCCTCGCTGGGCGTCTTTACAGACACATTGGTTCGATTTGCCAGAATAGCTCTGTCTACTAAAAAAGGTGTTACCTGCTGTATCGGAGTGCTCGTCCCCAGCGGACCGGTTCGGGTCGGGGCAACGATACCAACGCGATAGTTTTCGATTACGATGTCTTTCAGTTCGGACTTATTCACCCGGGCGACCTGGAACCCGGTCGGGTAGTTATAACCAGACATCATCGACCGATCACCCAATATCACGGTCGACCTGACCTTTAACTGATTGGCTTGCTGGCCAAAGATACCCGTATGGTTGATATGCCACAGCGATGAGTCACTGATAACCGAATCGGCGATTGTCAACTGGGTCGGATTATAGTAACTCTCGTATCCCAGATACCACAACTCGATGCCCATGTGACTGGCGTACCCGACGTTTTCATCGAACTTCAAAAGGTGCATCGCCTGTGGCGCGACAAGGTTAAAATCGTGATGCGGATCGGCACCTTGATAGGCCGGGACCCGAACGGATGGCGCGGGAGTATTATTACCACCGTAAATTGCGTAGGCTGCTTTCGTGGCTCCGCTAACCACATTACCGTACAACTCATTGTTCGGCCGCATCAGCCAAATTCCCGAGCCTTCGCGACCATCGGTAAACTTGCCTCGCCCTCGGGTTCCTGAAATTCGGCTAATGAAGTTGTTCGAAATCGTATTAAAGCTCTCGCTGCCGTCCTCGGTGACGATTCCCGCCCCCGCGAAGTTGTAAACGACATTCTGGTCGATCAATCCGTAGTGCGAACCGTGGATCGTGATCCCCCACTTCGAATTTGCAACGCTCGAATGGACGGCGTTGCCTAGAATCGTGTACTGATGCCCGCTCTCCGGCGTCGCAATCGGGCCGACCAGATGGTGCATGTGGATCGGATATCGCGATTCCTGGTTCGTACCGATCTGGTAGGCATGACCGTCGTCATCAAACAACGTGTTGTTCAGCGGATCGTTCGTCGTCCGACCCAAATCACGGAACTCAACGTAGCGGATATCGATCTCTGCCCGGCCGATCAACATCGTGTGACCGCGGACTCCGGTTGGGTTTTCCGACCGCAAGACGACGTTCCGTGACAGGTTGGCGACATGCGGCGAAAAGACCAGTTCGCCGGAAGCGTTACGAGCCCCTAAATGGTCGAACTGAGCCCCTTGCTGTAACCGCACTTGGCCCGCTTCGATCGCCGCGACGGTGAGTGACTCGTAACGATCTAAACCCGTCGCGACATTCGCCGTGTAAAAAAGCTGCCGACTGTCGGGGATCAGCAATCGATCGCCCGGAGACCAATCGGTCACCTTGCCGTCGACGGCCAAGGAGTCCTCACCCGCGATGATCTCGCCATCGAGCGTGGCGAAGGTCTGAGCCAACGTCCTGCCGTGCATCGTCACGGTGCCCAAGGCGATCAGACCGTGGCCATACTGACCGGGGTCGACCGCCAAGTCGAACGGCACATCCTTGAACACGACCTCAGCCGTGCCCTGGTGCGGCGCCGCCTCGGTTCCGATCTGTAACGCGCCGCCCGACAACACCTGCAAATTGACCACCCGCAACGACTGGTCGCCAGCAATATCGAACCTTAGCATGCCACCATCACGGATGACGATAGAATGCACATCCGCGGCACCATCGAAATCGATCGCATGCTCAATGACGACGACATCCTCGGGCCCCGCAGCGGCAAAGGCGGTTTGCCAATCACCTGCGGCGGTCGAATGCCAAACGTGGCGACCGTTGATGGCCGGGAGCTGCGAAAAATCGGGCAAGAAGGGGTCGTGGTGATTCGCCACGTACCGACTAGAAAGCGATTCGTGATGCATCTCGGCATCATCCATCATCGGGGCGATGATCGCCGCGATCTCATTGTCGGTCGATTCGGACACCACCGGCTCGAGCGTCGCGGCTAACAAGGCTCGCTTTTCCAAAGATTCGAAGCGGAGTCGGCGACGGGGTCGATTGATGGATCTAATTGGCATGGGTATCGCACTGTGTTTTAGCGTCAGGGACGATTCGCTCTGGCCAGAAGCATCGTAGAAAAGGTCTTGATAAGGTCGCTAGCGATCATCCGCGTCATTGTCGCGAGCCGAGCATCGCTCGAAACCGTACCAGAACACGCAGCAAACGCAATCCCTTTTTTCGTTACAAATGTCCTAATTGCGGCTTACTCGCAGCTGGCCGCTGCCAGCGGCCGCAGTACTTTTTTCGCCGCCTGACGCCACGAATATTCGCTCGCAACCCACTCATGGGCACGCCGGCCAAGTTGCTGTCAAGCCGAGTCGTCATCCCACAGCGGCCGCAGCAGATTCTCGGAAAGCTACGCATCGCCGACTTATTCTTCTCGGCGTTGATAAATTCCCAACAAACAGTTTTCAGGATAGGACTTGCCAACCCATCGGAATCCTGACCAACCGAGCAATTCCAAATAATTGCACACCTTAAAGCGTCCAAAAGTCGACAAGTCATCTAGTTTTTCAAACGCACGCTCATCGAAACCTGCGTTAGAAAACAACTCTCGCAGCACATCGCGGCTGTTCATTCGATAACAAACAGGAAACGTGTCTTTCTCATCCCCTCCCCAAAAAAGCCTTTTGATCGGATGGTGCAGGCCAAACGGTATGACTGTAGACAAAGTCGCGATTGGAGTGTTTCGATTCACGGTAAAGACGACGACATAGCCGCCGGGTTTCACGAGCCTTCCCAAGCTGGCAACGAATTGAACCGGGTCCTCCACATGTTCCACGACCATACGCATCGTCGCGAGGTCAAACTGGATGGCCGAAGAGTATTCCTCGAGTGGCGAACAAACGGATTCGTGGACAAACTGGTTTTCCCGGACATATTCGCTTGGGTCAACAGCAACAACAACCTTGCAGCGAGAGACCAGTTCGGATGCCGAGTCTGGGTTGTTTGGGAAAATCGCGTGCCCACCGCCAACGTCCAGCCAGTAACTGCCGGGCAACACCAGCTTCCCAACCAGGCACTCGTAAGTGTCCGCAGGTCAATCGTCATCGAAGCGATACCGCCGCCAAGGCGCCCACCCGACTAAGGCCGGGTCACCGTAATTCTGGCGAAAGAACATCTTTAAATCACCTAATGTGGGCAACTTGATTCTTACATTCGCCGAATTTATTTGCATGATAGACCGTTTGGTAATTCTGTTTGGATTGTCAAAAACCTGCCGACCGGAGGCATAGGGTGGCTAAATGTTTGACCTTTGAGACCACTCATCATCCGCTCAGAGATCATAGCGAAACTGCGTCATTGGCAAGATTTCGGCGTTCGGTGATCCTCACTAGATCGCCAAAACCACTACCGCGACTTCACTTCTCCCTGCAGCGGCCGTAACACCTTTTCCGCCGCCTGCCGCCACGAATACTCGCTGGCGACCCACTCGCGGGCACGCTGGCCCAATTGTTGTCGGGACGCATCCTCGCTCCACAAGGACCGCAGCGTTTCGCCCCACTGTGACGTCCGCTTAGCGACGATCAACGGGTTGTGATCGCCCAGTCGTAGCCCGTCGACGACCCGGGGCGAGGCAACGATCGGCATCGACAACGCCGCCGCCTCCAACAGTTTATTCTTAATCCCGGCGCCGCTGACAAATGGCAATACGACGACTTGGTTTTTCGTGATCTCCGCCCGGATATCGGGTAAATCGGGGGTCAAGATAAAGCCATACTGATCGGCCAGCGCCCGCACCTTTTCCGACGGGGCGAAGCCAAACACATTGAACACGGCGCCAGGGGTCTGGGCGGCAACGTCGCGCCAAACATGTTCGCAAAACCACTCGATCGCGTCGATATTGGGACCGAAATCGAGCCGCCCCCAAAACACACAGCTCTTTGGTTGTTGATCGATGGCAACATTCTCAACGCGGCGGTAATGATCGAAATCAACGCCGTTGGGGGCGACATCGACCGCCGTCCCCATCACCCAGCGGACGGCGCGAGCGTCACGATCGGAGACGACCCAAACACGATCGACGCAAGATGCGTAGACACGTTCGTAAAGTCCCTTCACCAGTGCGGCCTTGCCCTCGCCCCAAGTCGCCGGCTTGGTGGGGAAGACCTGCGACATGTGATGCAGGAACCACTCATCGGCGGCGTACCAGACGCGAATTGCCGACTCGACGCCAGACAAATAGGGTAATACGTCTAGCCCGACAACGACGACCACGTCGGCCTCCCACCGCCGCGACGCGTCGGCCAAAACCGCGATATTCCGTCCGGGGACCCCCCAGTAGGAGCGAAACCGCTGCTGCAATTTTGACAGCGTAACGACGCCATCGACTGGCCCGTATTCGTCAAACGTTTGGCGATGTATGCATTCGACCCCAGCAATCGCTTGATCCGATACCGGCGCATCGCTGATCAAACTGATCGAATGCCCCAGCGAGGCGAGTTCCCGCATCATCGAGTAGCAATGCACGTCATGTCCGCTACGGCGGGGAAACTGCAAATTGGACTTCATAAACAAAAAATGCATTGACCAGTTAGTCCAAAATGTGTGGGTAAGCAAGTTGCCTAAGACGGAAAAGTTTGATTATCATCCGTATCCCAGGTCTCAGTGGCGGTCAGTGACTCCTGCTGACGCAGGACGGCGAGCGAACAAATCCCGGCCGCTGTTAACACATAGGGCGCTTCGATCAATGCACCGCTAGAGAACATACTGGCGAGCCAAAACCCGGGAATGCCGCACAACATCGCCAAGTTGATCCACAAAAACCAAGACGGCTGATCGACCCTACGACGACGCTGTTTCAAATGCAGCCACCAGGGTACCCAGAAAAAAGCTAGGAAACAGGTGACCCCAGGAAGTCCCATCCCGGTCGAAATTTCGAAGAACAGGTTGTGCAGAGCCTTACGGCCCCGGTTCTCCGAATACCCTTCGTAGTACTGTGGTACCAAATACTGGCCACCCCAAGGCCCGACGCCCAACAGCGGGTAATCGGCGGTAATCGCCGCTCCGGCTTTCCAAAGTTGAAATCGGGACTCCGCCGAACTATCGAGTTCATCCTTGGGTTTGAAGACGGAGGAAAACTCTTTGATTACTGGCGGGCCGGCAAGAATAACCCCAATCACGGTTGCAACCGTGACGGTCGTCCAATTGAAACGAGTCTTCGGCATCCAAACGATGGCACACGCGCATACCAATAAAGCGCCGATCATCGTGCCCCGAGACTCCAGCAGCATGATTTGGTGCATTTGCAATACAAAAACCAATCCGCATGACGCCCGGACCCAAACCTTATCAGAAATAAGCAAAGCAGCAAGACTGATCGCTAGTACCGGCACGCTCGAAACGGAGTACGTGTTATTGTCCAGAAAGTTCCAACTGAAATCGTTGACGTTGATGAACCCGCGATTGAAGTAAAGCTGGTTGATGTTCCAAGCATTCCAACCTTGCGCCACCACCAGGGTCCCCAACAACCAAATCAAATGAACCGGTTCACGCAAGACAAAAATTCCCACAATCATCATCAGCACGATTTTCCAAGTAATGTCCATGAAGAACGCCGTGCTATCCGCATTGATGGTTTGGAAACTGCTTAGAAAACAGATACCCAAGTACGCCGCTAATGCCGCGACCGCCATCATCTCGTTGCGTGCCAATCGGTTCCGGGCCATTCCGCTCATCAGAAAACCGAGCAACGTCGACACCGCTAGAAACTTTTGAAAATCGAGATCCGGCAGGCTCCATCGCCAATTCCATTGGGGGCACAAGACAGCAAAGCTTGCATACCCAACGAAACCAATCCAAGGCCGAAAAAGCCCCCCGACACAAAAGACAACAGCTAACAGTGTGACTGCAATGGCTCCCATCGTTATCGGCGTCCCCTATCGCCGCAGTCTGCCCGATGATGGTGAGCCTGGACGGTACGCTCGATTCCCTGTTCCAGCGATACGCCAGGCAGCCAATCTAAGGCATTAAGAATGGCTGGATCGGCAACCGATCGCATGACTTCACCCGGTCGCTGGTCGATGGCACCGAAATCGAGTGGCACGCGATTTCCACAAGCACGCCCGACGAATTCAACGAAATCACGAACACGAACCGATTGGCCCGTCCCACATGGAATGACGTTCGTATCGACCGGAATCGCCTCTGCCGAATCACAGATCACGCGGTACGCAGCAACCACGTCATCAACATAAATAAAGTCTTTTTCCTGCTCTCCCGACGTCAGTCCGACTGGCCGCTCGGCATGCAAACACTGGTCAATCAACCATGGCACAAATTTGCCTTCACTATCCCCTGGGCCATAAGGATGTTGCAATTCGATTGTCAAAAAACGTGTCTCACTGTCCGCCGATAACTGCTTTCCCCACTCGATAAATTGTTGCTTGGAAAGCGTATAAGGTCTGAGGTAAGGGTAATCGGTTGTAAAACAGGTGTCCGTATTAAGAAATAACCCGACTCGGTTTTGGATGCCCCATTCAAGCAGACGCAACGGAAATTGCACATTGGTTTGCACGACGTCCGACACGGCTTGACTGTTACGACCGTACGCGGTCGCTAAATGCAAGATTACGGATACAGATGGTAGTTCACAAAGCGATTCCGGAAAGGATTGATCGGAATCGACATTGACCCATTGCACTTGGTTGGCCAAAGCCCCAAGGCTAGACAAATCCGAACCGCGACGGCGAGTCGCAACCACGCGGTTTCCGCTCTCTACCAGACTTTTTAGTAAATGACGACCGATGAAACCCGTCGCCCCAGTGATCAGGTACGTTTTCGATTTCAAAGGACAATTCCTGTAAATGTCGAATCAATCCAGGGCGTACGTTGATCCTTAGCCGATAAGTTTGGCGATTCCATCGGCCAACGGATTCCGATGGCAGGATCATCATACCGCAGGCAGCCCTCTCGTTCTGGCGAATAGGGTTCGCTCGCTTGATACAGAATCGCTGCATTATCCGTCAACGATTGATATCCGTGCGCGAAACCGGGGCCGACGTAGAGAGCCTCCGGTCGATCAGCCGACAATTCGGTACCGAACCACTGCAGGAAGGTTGTGGAATCTCGGCGGACATCAACGGCCACG
Organism: Novipirellula aureliae; assembly: GCF_007860185.1. NCBI lineage: Bacteria > Pseudomonadati > Planctomycetota > Planctomycetia > Pirellulales > Pirellulaceae > Novipirellula > Novipirellula aureliae. The sequence goes on along the minus strand of NZ_SJPY01000002.1, from coordinate 884,474 downwards.
TCAAAAATCACGCCACGAACGCATCGTACCAGTTTTGCTTCGGCGCGGGGTGCCTGCTGATAATGCAGCCCTCGCAAAATACCTCGACTGCTACAATACGAATGGTTCGTCTGAGGGAACGTCGTTTCAAGACCCTCTGCGGCAAAGGTCTCGGCGCAAAAGGTGCGAGTAAACCAACCACGTTCGTCCTCAATGGCTCTCAACTCAAGTCGAACCACACCCTCAAGATGAGTGCTGTGAAACTTCATGACGCAGCCCAGCTCACTTTCGCTTTGATCGCCTGCTGCTCGTAATCCAGCAGATCTGACAACGTCGCGATTTCCTCGCTTTCATAGAACCGTTGGTACCACGATGCGGTGCGGGCGACCGCGGTCTGCCAATCCCATAACGGACGCCAACCAAGACGATCAATCGCCTTCGAGCTATCGAGTCTTAAAACGTTGGTTTCGGCTGGGGCGCCCGCTTCGGGTGCAAACTCCGCAACTAACGCAGGCCATGTTTTCTGGAAATGGGGGACCACTTCGCTCACCGGCACACTCCCTTCTTCATCGGGGCCAAAGTTCCATGCCGTTGCCGCCGTCGGATCAGCCAACAATAATCGCTGGCCCACGGCCAGGTAGCCTGCGAGTGGTTCGAGCACATGTTGCCAAGGCCGTATCGAGGCGGGATTGCGAATCCCAAGCGTTGTGCCGGAACTGGCCGCTCGCACCGCATCGGGGATCAGCCGATCCTCTGACCAATCCCCACCGCCGATGACGTTGCCAGCACGCACCGTCGCCAAGAATGGCTGCGGTTCGGTTTGCGACGCGTTGAAATAAGATTTGCGATAACAATTCACGAGGATTTCTGCGCACGCCTTCGACGCGCTGTAGGGATCGCTGCCGCCGAGTCGGTCGCTTTCGATGTACCCGGCCTCCGACTCACAGTTCTCGTAAACCTTGTCGCTAGTCACACAGACAATTGCGCGCACCGATTCGGAAGCCTTGGCCGCATCCATGACATTCAACGTGCCAATCACATTGGATGAAAATGTTTCTTGCGGTTCACGATACGAGCGGCGAACCAACGGTTGAGCCGCAAGATGAAAGACAATTTCCGGCCGATGCTCGGTAAAAACCTGTTTCAGCCGATCGACATCGCGGATATCGGCAAAGATCGATTCGCAATCATTCAGTCGCAGCAAATCCCAATGGTTCGGCTCGGTTTCGGGTGGCATGGCGTAACCGATCACTTGGGCGCCGAGGCGGCTTAGCCAAAGTGTCAGCCAAGAGCCTTTGAATCCCGTGTGACCGGTCACCATGACCCGTCGACTGCGGTAACAACCACCGAAAAGCGACAGGTGTTTTTCAATATCAATCATTCGTCATCCCGTTGTCATCATGTGAGCGGCTTATGGAAATAGGCGATTTAATCTTGATACCCGCCTTGCCAAACTTTCCAGGGGGCGGTGCCGCTGGCCCAAGTTTCTTGCAAACTTTCCAAGTCCCGGGTCGTGTCCATGCACTGCCAATAGCCCTGGTGACGATAGGCCATCAATTCGCCCGCTTCGGAGATCCGCTTTAGAGGATCCTTCTCAAGCACGCAGCCGGCGTCGTTGTTGAGATAATTGAACAAGCGTCGGTCGAAAACGTAAAACCCGCCATTGACCATCGCCCCTTGGTTACCGACCTTTTCAGAAAACCGGGTGATCCGATCGCCATCAAAGTGTAAGTCGCCGAACTTGGCCGGCGGGTACACCGCGGTCAGGGTCGCAAGCTTGCCATGGGCGCGGTGGAAATCGATCAATTCGTTAACATTCAAATCGGTCACACCATCGCCGTACGTCATCAGAAACTCGGAGTCATCGCCCAAGTAACGCTCAATCCGTTTGATTCGCGCGCCGGTCATCAAATCTTGACCGGTGTAGGCGATCGTCACTTTGGGACAGAACCGTTCGCCTTCGTCATGAAAGCGGACTTCTCCATTCGCCGTGGAGGAAAAGTCGACGGTGAAGTCATGCGAGTAGGCTTCGAGGTTCAAGAAAAACTCTTTGACGACGTCGGACTTATAGCCAGTGCAGAGAATAAACTCTTCATGTCCGAAGTGCGCGTAATAACGCATGATGTGCCAGAGGATCGGGAACGGTCCGACCGGGATCATTGGTTTTGGCAAAAAATCGGTGACTTTACCGAACCGCGACCCGTAGCCGCCGGCGAGGATAACGACTTTCAAAAGATCACTCCTTGGTTTTTGTATCGTGAGAGGAGAGGGGGTGAAGCCGTGGACCGAATAGGAGGTATCGCAACCAATGGAAAACGGCGCTACCGCGAGCCCGCATTCCGGTCAGAAAATAGGCCCAATTGTCACGACTGGGATGCAGCAGTGCGGAACGCAAACCGAGATCTTTCAAGAAGCAGAACCGAAAAGCGATGCCATCACGGCCGAACCAGCCGAAATGTTTAAGAAACAGGTAGAGTGTATTGCGGGTGTGATTCAACTTCCACTTCAGCGACCGTTCATTCATATCGCCACGCGGCTTAGCCAGATGTTTCACCGCGATGCTACCATCATAGACGACACGGTAGCCCAATTTCTTGGCCGTAAGGCAATGATCGGTCTCGATCCGGTTACCGCTGCTATAGTCCTGGGCGAGCAGAATCGCATCATGCCCACCGCCACGCTCCAGAAGTTCGCGCCGATACGCGTAACAAAACCCGTAAACATGCTCGACGTCGATGGGGCCGTCGGTATCGCGAATGAAGTTGCCGTGGACAGTGCCATCCTTCGAGATCACACCGATTTCTCTTTCATCATCAACGTAATCATCCTCGACCGCTCGAAGGCCAACGACGCCGATTCTCGCATCGGACGTCAAAATGCTCTCGAGGCGTACAAAAATATTTGGCGGCACTAAAGCGTCGTCGTTCACCTCCAGAACCCACACTCCGCGAGCTTCGGACGCGCCTCGGCAAAGTGAATACCCCAGACCGTGGCCAGATCGATTGATTGTGTACCGAAACGGTAGGCTTTCATCGAATGCCGCCGCGACAAACTGCGACGATTCCGGAATTCCGTTATCATAAATGAGCACTTCATAACTGGTCGGATCGTCGATCGATTCGGCAATGTGTTCGAGTGCCAAACGCAACGTCTCCGGTCGACGGTATGTCGGAAGCACGATTGTCCAAAGGATCGCCATAGTTCAGACTTCAGCCGCCGGCACAGCAAATACCGAATTCAAGGCCAATCACCGCCTATGCAAAAAGCTGGGGAAATTTGCTTTAATTATCGCGAAATATCGCTCAAAACGCAAGTGGCTTGCGAATGACGCAGTAGGCTTACCCGCCACTCGATAGCAAATGCATTGCGCGAGACTAAGAAGCATTTGGCGATATAAATAGCGTGGACTTCCGAACCAGTATTTTGGGTCTCGCACCGAACCACGGAACCGGGGTGCTTGATACTTGCCAACGACTCGAGCTATTTTCAGGTGTGGTGCTTTCACCAAACGATGTTCTGCGATTAAGTGGTTAACGTAGGCGGCTGGCCGGTAATGAACACGGAACCCTGCGGTCAATGCCTTTCGATAGAGATCATCATCATTTCCTGCGATGGTATCGTCCCCGCGGAGGCCGAGTTGTTCATCATACAACCGGAGAGATCGAATGACGTCAGCTTTACATGCGTGATTGACTCCCGCGAATGATCGCTTCGGATCGCTACTCACGAACGGCTGATCTCCGAAGTTGAAACAAGCAAACAGCCCGGCAGTCTGAGGACCGAACCAGGGCAGTGGAGAAGAATCACGAAATAAAGGGGAAACAGGACCGAAAACTCAATCGGCATTATCGTTTCGAAAGCAAGCGTCGATCTCACGTAACCAATCTTTAGCAGGAAAAGCGTCATCATCAGTAAAAAACATATGCGACCCGTTCGCATTCTTACAACCCGTGTTGAGGCTCTCGAGTGGCCCAACGTGCCCTCAGAAATAATAGCTTACGCGCCAGGAACATCTCCTGGAGAAATCGAGAACCACCTCTTTCGTGGAATCCGTGGAAGCGTCATCGACAATGATATACTCGAAATCGAAATCGCCTGTTAAAAGTCCAAATCCTCAATTCCGTCTCGAACCGCGTGCAGATAGGCCGAATACGTGCGGTCGGCCGGGTTACGTAGCACGGCGATCAGTTTCGCGTCGGGAATTAGACTCGCAACTCTTTCTGCGGTCGACTCGTAAAACAAGTACATTGGCGACGATTCGCCACGGACCTTGAAGCCCTCGGTTCCCGCGAACATCGCCTTGTAATCATCCAGTGAGTCAACGGGGCGATACTTCTCTTCGTAGAGTTCCGGCGGAACATCGTGATGGCACTCTTTCTTTGCCGCCATAAAAACATCAGGGTGCTGGCTCATATAAAAATGCAACAACGTCGTCGCACATTTGGCCGACCCAAGAATCAAGACGTTTGGTAAAACTGCCATCGCCATCTCCAAAACGCATTTCCAACCGACTCATCGACTAACGCAGACCTGTCGGCCATTTCGTTAGCAGAGACATGCTAAGACATTTCTCATAGATCGCCAACAGGCTTCCTGGCCGATTAAAGGCGGCGAGTGCCCACTCAATGTTCGCGTTCGTCTAGCCCAGATGGCCCCTGACTAGATTGATCCTGAACAGGCTTACGAAAAAAGAAAAATCCGCGGCACGAGGACTTAACAGCATTCCAAAACAGGCCGGCGAAACCAATAACCCGCAATTCGAGATGAAAAACCTTGTCGTATTTTCCGACGAGGGTTTCCTTTGATAACTTAATCAGGTCTGAAAACGCCTGGCGGTAACGATACCTCGGCAGGCCGAGCATTCCCTTGGGGGCCCCATGCCGCAACCGCATCATCCGTAGTTCGTCTCGACTGCCCCTCCACTGGCGGCGTCGAAAATAGGATCGATTACACCGCTCACGGGGGATAAAGTGTTTTATCAAAACGTCAGGGGAATAGACAACACGAAGCTGATGCTCATGAGCCTTTCGGAACAGCAGTGTGTCTTCACCACCAAATCCTAGGCCACCGTTGGGTCCCAGATCCGGCGCGAAAGGCCCAATCAGTTTAAAGACACTACGGCGAAACGCGTAATTGACACCATAGCCGTAACCTTCTTCTGGCGACATGACGCGACATTCGTCGCCGTGGTCCAGTAAGGCAAAACGGCCTGACATCTGTTCAGTAAACCAAGCCGGCGATTGTGTTTCCCACCACGGTTCGACGCGTCCGTAAATGATATCCGCCTGAGTTGCCTCGAAAACCGTCAATACTTGAGTCAGCCAATCGCTGGAAACCAAGGCATCATCATCGGTCCAGGCCAAAATCTTACCGGAGGATTCTCGCACCGCGCGATTCGCTGCATTTGACTTTCCTTGTCGCGTTTCAAAGACATAGCGAACTGGCAACAGGTCCTGAAACTCCGTGACCACCTCATGAGTGTTGTCTGTGCTCGCATTATCGACCACAAGCAACTCCCACTCGACATCAGCGGACACGCACAACCCACCAAATGCCTGCAATGTTTGACGCAGGAGATCACAACGATTCCATGTGCAGATGATAACTGATATATCCAACGCTACGCCTTCGAAATGCGATACCGAGAACGGTCGATTTTACCCGAACAACTCAAAGTTTGCTGAAGGGAGCATGCAAACGCAAAGTCGAGTAAGAAGCAAGAGACTGATTGAATCAATTTACGGAACGGCTAGACGCACCGCCTACAGCGGCTAACCGGCAGCCAGGAACTTCCAGGAGCATCATTCCGACATTCTGCACAGAATTCAAATTTGTCAACTTTCCGCCACGAATTGAATACGCCCGTTTATGTTAACCCGGTCACGCCTAGGCTCTCGGACGGAAGATTGCTCCACGTATCATTCAGTTAATCGCGAAGCTTTACCACCCGACCGGCGAGATAGGTGCCACGCAGACAAAACGCCATGTGCGGCGGCAGCATTCTGCAAAGCTCGAATCCATGCTTGGTTCTTCACAGGGCTGTGGAGTAGCCGAATAGCGGTCGATTCAAGCCAGCGTCTCACAGCCCATCGGGGGAACGGGTAAGTACCGTCACCCTGTTCAATAGCGACCGCATTTCCCTCAGACAAGCCCCTCGCAAAACCATAGACGTATTTCGGTCGCATCCGCTCCGGTATAATGTAATGTTTTACACAGGCATCCGGGACCCAAACGCCGGAATGCCCGCGGCGGAGCATACGTCTGATCACATCGGTTTCATCGCCACTTTTCATGCCCAGTCCGCAGCGGCCGAGATTTGGATTGTACAAAAATTCTTTTTGCGCACCGGCCCGGAACGCCATATTTGCGCCAAAGGGGTAGTTGTTGCTGGTTATTAGAGTGCCGTAGTCTGACGCGTGACGGATTGCGTACACGCCTCCAACCTGGTACGCGTGGTTTTTCAGCCAGGCGGGCGGATCTTCTTCAAACCACGGTTCGATTTCGCCGCCGAAAATTGATGCTTCGGGAAACGCGACCGCGGCTTTCACATAAGCAGCGAGCCATCCAGGATCGACGAGAACGTCATCATCTGTCCAGACAAGCAGGTCGCCCCTTGTCGCAGAAATTGCGCAGTTTCGCGCCTTGCTGAGCCCCTGCTGTCGCTCGACTAAGACTCGCAAAGGGAGTTGATGCTGGAACGCTTTCAGGACCCCCTGTGTATTATCCGTTGAATTATTATCAACGACGAGCAATTCCCAAGAAACATCGGCGGGAACGGATAGCTGACACATTCGGGCCAGCGTTTTATCGAGAAGCCTCGCTCGATTCCACGTGCAGATAGCGACTGTTACATGCATTTTCAAAAACCACTGCGGCAACGCCGCACGAGTAAAACCAAACTATCGCCAATAAGTTCCACAACAAATCGACACATCAAACTTTAAAAAGTCGCTCCACGCAAACATTTGCCAACTGCTTAATGATGAACAGACTCGCCTTAACAAAACTTTCTCCGGACTGAATACTTCGGAGCGCCAACTTCAACGAGGCCCGACGTTCCCCCCGCGACTGGCAAAATGTTGCCTGGCCCAGTAAAGTCGCCGGAAAATTGAAGCTCTGCGGGACAGGGAACATCTCTCTTGCTATCTGGTCAGCTCCACACCGCTCGATGCAGTTACGAATCGCTATCTGCTTGACCTGCTGCCACTCGCAAGCTCGGGTCCGATTGATACTCGCAGGATGTTGTCTCCATTTCAGCAGCACGTCTGACAAATTGGCTACCCGACCCAGTTCGGATAATTTAAGAAACAGATCGAGATCCTGAGCAACCGCGAAACATTCGTCATAGCCACCGACTTGATGCAGTGCAGACGCCTTGATCATGACGGCGGGATGCGTCAAAGCACCGCCGTTTCCGGAGAGCAAATCGCGGCGAATCAAATCATGATCTGTCGAATGGCCTCGATTGCCAAGTGAAAAACCCAATTCGTTGATCAGCTCGACCTCGCTTCCGAGCAGCACCACGGAAGGATTCGCTCGAAGAAAGTCAAGCTGACGGCTAAATCGCTCTGGCATGGCGACATCATCACCATCCATTCGGGCAATGTATTCACCCGACGCGACAGAAATCCCACGATTGAGCGATTTAGTGAGACCTTTGTTTTGATAATGCCGGATAAGCTTAATCCGGTCATCCGCCGATGCCTGAGATTCCAACCAATCGCCGGTACCGTCGGATGAAGCGTCTTCTATTATAATGAACTCGAAATCTCGATGAGCCTGATCGAGGACACTCTGAACGGCGCCGGCAAGGAACGGAAAGCCGTTGTGCACAGCCATGATTACGCTAATAGTAGGCTTCACTGGTAACTCGTCGAACTGCCGAGCATGGAACGCAATTTCCGGGCAACACGAGCGATCTTGAACCTGACGAATGACACTGTCGGACGCAAGAACCATGTCGCGTCAACGAAACGCTCTTTCCACAACTGTGACACGGGGACAGACAATTTCCAGTCCGGTGGACTAGCATGCCATCCCATGCTGAGGGCTTTACTGAAACGAAAAGTAACGTCACTAAACTCGGGATACTCGGGTACGATCTCATCGATCAGGGCGAGGGTATGAATTCGGATCCAAGTCAGAAAAGTACAGGACACGTCCGCATCGAGCCACGCGATCATGTCTGCCTGAGCAGCTTGCATCGCCAAGTTCCGTGCTGCCGCATGTCCTTGATTCCGGGAAGTGCGGACCAGCTGAACGCCAAAATCCTGTGCGATCGTTGGGGAACCATCAGTTGAACCGTCATCAGCAACAATAACCTGGTCAGGCTGGAGGGTCTGACGAAAAACAGACTCCAACGCCTCTCCTAAATAGGCAGCTGCGTTATAACAAGGGATTATTGTCGCAATTTTCATACCATCACAGTTTACGGTGAGACTTCCCAGGCACAAGGCAACAATACGGATCCTTGGTGACGGTTCGGCAGGTGTCCGGTTCCAAAGTGATCCTTGAACACCACGTCGAGCCACAAACAATCCAATGCTTCATCGAGCGTAACCCCACCATCGGTGATTTTAATATCGACTGAATACTTGTCTGGCACTAATGGCAGATGAGGAATCACACAAGAGATAGTCTGCCCCTCTTTGTTTTCAAGTGTCATCCCGCCGTGATAGATGGTATGAAACAAAACGACTCTCTGACCAAAAGAGTTATTCAAAACGATCGTGCAATCGAATCGGCCTACACCCGCATCACCAAGGGTTATTTTGAAGCAAAGTTTCGAATCCGTTTCAATCTGATTTTCCGATCGCGCATCGCCAAGCATGGCGACTTTACTAATAATTTTCCCCGGTCGCTTAATTTCTGAGCCCCGATATTTCAAATCACGATTGCTAGTAAGGCTAAGATATTCAACTACCGCGTCGTCAGCCGACTGCAAAGGCGTATTTTTACCCGTGTTCATAATCACACCCTTCGTACAGAGGCTTTTCACTATCCCCAAGTTATGACTCACAAAGATTACGGTTCTCCCACTGCCGGCTACCTCTCGCATTTTCCCGAGGCATCGGGATTGAAATTCCGAATCTCCTACCGCCAGCACTTCATCGATTACGAGAATCTCCGGGTCCAAGTGGGCAGCTACAGCGAAGGCAAGGCGAACCTGCATCCCGGATGAATATCGTTTAGTCGGTGTGTCGAGAAACTTCTCAACTCCCGAAAAATCGACGATTTCATCGAACTTTTTGTCTATCTCTTTTTTGGTCATCCCCAGAATTGTGCCATTCATATAGATGTTGTCGCGCCCGCTTAATTCGGGATGGAAGCCGGTGCCGACTTCTAGCAAACTACTAACTCGGCCACGAATCACCGCACGACCGCTAGTCGGTTCAGTAATCCGGCTGAGGACTTTCAACAGCGTGCTTTTGCCCGCTCCGTTGCGACCGATAATGCCGACCACATCGCCTTGCTCAATCTCAAAGGAAACGTCTTTTAACGCCCACAGTGTGTCGTCGGAGTCGCTAGTGCCTAGCGGCGAGTTGCGAGTGTTTGTGTTGAGGGTGCGGAGGTTCCGGAAGTTACGCCATGGGGCTGCAAGCACGTTCTTGGCAGCACCGACGATCGTGTCGGGAACCTCTTCTTTGTGGCCGATTCGGTAGGCTTTCGAGAGATTTTCGACGGAGATGACAGAGGGCATGGTATTTAGGGGCTAGTGGCAAGGAGCTAGTGGCTAGTGGCTAGTGGCTAGTGGCTAGTGGCTAGTGGCTAGTGGCTAGTGGCTAGTGGCTAGTGGCTAGTGGCTAGTGGCTAGTGGCTAGTGGCTAGTTTTTTTCGGTGATGTCGGATTAGGGCGGCTAGCATTTTACTGATTTGGTGCGCTTCATCGGCCCATTGTCTTGCATCGGGTCGGTGGAGGAAACCGGCTTCGATGCCAATCAATATCTGGGTTCGTAACTCGCCTGCAGAGCCTTTGGCAATCGTTAAGAACCGAGCGATCTCGGCATCGCTGTCTCTTTCGTAACCTTCAGCGATATTCGATGGAATCGAAAGTCCGCTTCGTGTCAACTGGTCGCGAAAACCGAAGTCTCGCAATTCCTTCGTTTCTTGATACAACGTCACCGACAATCTCGCCGAACGTTTCCAAACATCCAAGTCTTCATAGCTCATTTTTTTTAGCCACTAGCCACTAGCCACTAGTTTCTCTCAAGCTACGTCGGCGAAGATCTTTTCTTTGCTGCGGAAGAAGACTAAGCCGGTTAAAAGCACTGCGGTCGCGGATACGGTTCCTACGGCTAATAAGTCCCAGGGGATGGGCTGGCTGCCTAGTATGGCACTGCGGAAGCCTTCAATCACGCCAACCATCGGGTTGAGTGCGTAGTATAGCCGGTACTGTTCCGGGATCATGCTGGTGGGGTAAACGACGGGCGATGCGTACATACCCAATTGGACCAAAAACGTCATGGCGTGCTTAACGTCACGATACTGGACCGCTAATGTGGTTAACCAAATGCTGATCCCGCTGGCGGTGACGACCATTAACGCAATCAACAACGGGGTGACTAGGATTTCAGGCCCGGGTAGATGTTGATAGTAGCTCATCAGCAGCACCATCATGACTGCGGCAATTCCGAAGTCGACGAGCTTGGCGACGACAGCGGATAATGGCAACAATAATCGTGGGAAATAGATCTTGCGTAGCATGTTGGCTTCGCTGACTAGACTAGAAACTCCATCGGTGATCGCGTTAGAAAAGTAGGTCCACGGCAATAAGGCCGCTAGACTGAACAGGGCGTACGGTGCTCCGTCGGAGTCGATGTTCGCAAGCCTGCCAAAGATGATCGTGAACAGGACCATCGAAAACAGCGGCTGGATCACGGCCCAGCCGATGCCGATCGCAGACTGGGCGTAACGGACTTTGATCTGCCGCCAGATTAAGAAGCGAAATAGGTCTCGGTAAGCGACGAGCTCTTTCCAATCAAAGAACTGTAGCCCTTTGCGAGCTTCGATGATCGTGATGTGTTCGGGTGCGAACATCTCGTCAACGCTGGCTGGTAGTGGCGTTGCGCCGGCAGTGACTGGCGGAGTGGTGTCGAGTATGTTAGGCATGGTATTCAGTAACGGAAAAATGCGTAGCGGAACTCATAGAGAGTTTCGGTGAATTGTGCATGGGACTACGGGATTGATAGTTATTCAACTCGGGATCGGATTTGTTTTGCAGGTGATCCAGCAGCGACCACGCGCGGAGGCAACGGTTTGGTGACGACCGCTCCGGCGCCGACAATTGTTTGTTCACCTACATTATTCATTATGATTGCACTGGCACCAATCCAGCTATCTCGACCGACGGTGACTCGCCTTGGAATACCGGGTTGCTTGCGAATCGGGACGTCCAAGCGACTGGTTCCATGCATGTGCGGACCACTCGGAATTTGGACCGCTGGGCCGAGTAGGACGTCGTCTTCGAGCGTGACGCAACCGAGCATGCATCGCGGACCGACATACACATGTTGGCCCAACCGTGTATTCGTTTTGGAAAGCAATGCGCCGAAGGAAATCGTTGCGGTGGGATGACAATGATCAAGTGTATGACGATAAAAACCGACCCGAAGGTAACTGCCGAGCGTTCCTGGCAGCATGGACAATATTTGCGAATGCGTTTCCAGGGATTGGTCAGAACTCCCTAATCGCGATAGGATCGCGTGAGTCAGTAGCAGTGGCGAGACGAGGAGGACCGCCACCGTTCGGGCGATGCTTTGCAATAGGGATATAATGGTGATGGAATCGAAAAGGTTGTGGAATCGTTGGTTGACAGTCTAGTTGGTTGGCGGCTGCAGAAGACGGTTTCTTTCGGATCGATGTACCGACTAAGCACGGCTCAGTTGACGGTAATGCTCACCATACTGTTGGATGACTTTATCGAGATCAAAATGCTCTTGAACCCGCTGCCGAGCGGATTTACCAAACCGTTGACATTTCGCTGGATCCGACAGCAAATCGACAATGGCTTCGGCAAGCTTCGCATCATCACCGCGAGGTGCCAAGTATCCGTCAACGCCGCTGCGCATGTGTTCGGCATTGCCACCGACATCCGTTAGCACCGATGCACATTCACTGGCCATCGCTTCAAGCAGAGTGAGTGATGCGGCTTCACTAATACTCGTTAGTGTGAACAGATCGACGGCTCTGAGGATCGCGGCGACATCGTGGCGGATGCCGAGTAGTTCGATTGAGTTTGCAAAGTTCGTTGAGGGCGTCTCCGCTCGAAACGATGCATCGCTTTGCTGGATTTGTGCTTCGATGTTGGCGCGTTCTGGACCATCCCCGACGAGAAGCAGCTTTGCATCGGGTAAATGGTTATGAACACGTTCCCATGCGCGAATTAACGTCGCATGATCCTTTACCGAATGAAATCGCCCTACACAGGCAACATACTTTCGACCGTTTACGAGCCCGAGCGATTCACGAAGCTGTGCTTGAGTCGCCGCATCGCCACGAGGTGGTAGTTGATCCAAATCCACACCGTTCTGGAGCGTCATTGCCAAAGGAAACCCCTCGATGTTCTGCAACGCTCGTGTACTAAAATCACAGCATGCGGTGGCTGTATCAGCATAACGGTGAAGCAGAAGTCGATTGGCCCACCGTCGTTTCGCAGACACGATATCTGGATAGTGACGGCCATGTTCAGTGAACAATACTTTCACCGGAGTACGATAACGCAATCTGGCAATGGCGGAGTAAAAAAACGGAGTGTATTGGTGTGCATGCAGGACATCGATACCTCGTGAGCGTACTTCACCGTCAAGCCGCTTCGCCATCTTAAGATCCATGCCAGGTTCTCGATTCAAAACGACAACGGGGGTTCCGTCATCGAGAAGTTGTTGACCAAGTTCACCAAGGCCATCGAGGCAAAAAATCGTCGAGTGAATCTGTCCGGCAAGTCGCTCGATAATCTGTTTAACCAAAACTTCAGCGCCAGCGACTTGCATTTTGTGCATGACGAAGCCGACCCGAATGCGATGATTGGAATCAAACAATGTTGGAAACAATCGGTATTTAGGACGATAACGAACGGCAGATGGGTTGCTCGAGCAATGTGTCAAAGTGCCGGAGCCGGGCCTGCCAAGAAAATTGGCTAACAACGTAATCGCGAGCTTGTCGACCGATCACTTTTCGCTGAGATCGGAGGTGCCCGAGTTCTCTAATCGCGTGAACCCATTGCTCAGGAGTGTCAGCAATGATGAGCTCTTCTCCTGGCTGCGCATCAATGCCCTCGGCTGATTGAGTGGTCGCGATGACAGGCAATCCGCTTGCCATCGCTTCAAGGACTTTGTTTTGAATGCCTCTCGCTAGTTTCAATGGCGAAATCGCGATGTCGGCTCCGTGCAAATAGGGACGAACGTCGGGGACCTCTCCGACGAGGTTCACGCCAGGCAACTTAGCCAAATCTCTCACTTTTGCGTTCGGACGCCGACCTACGATGGTGAGAGAGATGGGGAGTGGGGGGGGAAGGAGTGAGGGAGTGGGGGAATGGGAAAGACGGGGAGATGCGTTTAAGGTAGGGAGGATTTGGCGGCAGAACCAATCGATGCCTTCGACGTTTGGTTTGTAATCGAGGACGCCGGTGAAAATCAGAGAGAGAGTTGGGAGTTGGGAGTGGGGAGCTAGGTGTTGGGAGTTGGGGGGTGCTTCATACTTTAGGCTTCTCTGTTCACCTTTCAGACTTCTTTTATTTCCCGCTTGCCGCGCGAGCGGGAAAAAAAAGTCGGTGTCGACTCCGTTACTGATGCCGATGATGGGGGTGTCGGTGCGGATAGAATTGCGGAATAGATCGGCTTCTTTTTCGCTGACCAATGCGACGGCGTCCGCTCGGTCTGCAATTCTTTGTTCCAATTTGCGGACTCGGTTTGCTTCGAAGCGATAAATTGGACGTTTGCTCCAAGTCGATTCTTGTCCCATTTGGGACCACTTGGCGCTGTCGACGTCGACCAAATCGACGATCATCCGCGTGTCACTGAATAACGGCGTGTCGACGTAGGGAAACATGCTAGAGCAAAATACTAATACCGCGTCGAACGGGTTGGATCGTTGTTGCTGCGCGATCGATTTTGATAATGACCGGGAATGAAACATGCCTTCGGTTAGGCTGCGCCCACGGGCGACCGCGGCTGCTGCACCCGCAAGTCGGATGATGCGATTTAGCGGAGCAATGATGACGGATTCACAGAATTCTTGGACATGCTCGTGATCGTTTTTACTGACCTCTTCATCATTTGTACAAGCTAACGTGACCCGGTGATTTTCGCTCAAGACCCGCAGCAGGTTGTACGAACGGATTCGGTCGCCGCGGTTAGGCGGGTAAACGAAGCGATGCGTTAGGAAGAGAAGACGAGGAAGTGACAAAGGGGATGAAGTGGGGGATTCAGGGGTACGTGCGTTGTCGCTGCGTTTGATGTTGTTTTGGCGATAAGTGTTAATCGGCTCTGCGAGCCGATAGGGTGCATGCGAGAGAGCCAATGCTTCGGTCAGCGCGGACTTCGTCCACTTGGGTGACACCCTAATCGAAATATCCGCATGCGGAAGGTTCTGTCTAATAAAATTATTGAATAGAGGATGATACTTCGTCACCCTACGCATCAGTCGGGAAAAGTGCAATCGGCTTGTAGCGTGTCAGTTTAGCGACATACGGAATGCCGATCGAACGCCCGTTATCGACCCGTTTGATGTTTTCTTGCGGGCATTTTTCTTGTGTGCGAGGCTTATGTGAGAGGCTCTCTGAGACTCGGAAATCTCATCGTCTCAGAGAGACGCTGCTACGGTTAACAAACGGCACTCTGCCGTACCGCATCCATGACGGTTGACATTCGATCAAAACGATGCGACTGACAGAGTCGTCGAAGCCGGTCGGCGGTGTGTTTCAGGTTGACGTAGTGACGGAATCTCGTTCGCTTGGTCAAATTTTGCATTCTCGGTTGCTCGGAATCGATTTCCCATGGATGCGTATAAAACATCGCGGGACGCCCCTCACGACGGACCACACGGATCGCCTTACTCGTTACCGGCAACGGAAACAGGCGAAAATAGCCACCTCCTATGGGTACATGAAATCGCCCACGCGACCATGCCGACGGAGGGAATTCGCTAATCTCACCGTGCGCGGTCTCCCGTTGATGAATCTCTTTGTTCGCATCCTTTACGCCGTAGCGATCATGACCGCTAATCGGAAAAATACTTGAGTCGGTCGTGAAGCCATGCTCACGCAGTAAATCGAGTGCCCAGAACGATTTGTCGGTAATCGAAAAGCTCGGGGCACGGTACGCGTTGACCTCAACGCCACAGGCGCTAGCGATCGCATCTCGGCTTGCTTGAATGTCCTTCACAAACTGCTCGGGTGTCAGGTCATAAACGAGCTGGTGCCAATAGCCATGCGAGGCAATCTCATGCCCGGCTTTAACGATCCGCTGAACCAATCGCGGAAAACGCTCGGCAACCCAGCCTAATACGAAGAACGTACCGCGAACCTGGACCTCATCGAACAACGACAACAATCGATCGGTGTTTCCCTGCACGCGACTTTCATAGCGATCCCAATCGTGCCGAGTAACTCGGTCGGCAAACGCGCTAACGTGGAAGTAGTCTTCGACATCGACTGTCATCGCGTTGGGGATTAGATCCATGGTATGGAAGGTTCGTTAACAGAAGTTGTAAAGCTAGTAAATAATATCATTCAGACGCTTATCGCTGATTGCATTGCCGGCTATCACGTCACTTTCTCAGAAGCGACTGTGCGATTGGAGTTTGTTTCATACCCAAGGTGATAGATCGATGGAGAGATCATCGACGACCTTCGGGGGGCGTATGCATCAGCGCGGTCGTCGACCGGGGGCACGCCGAACCGGAGTCGAATCGTCAATATACGACTCGCTTTCGCTGGCATCGGATCCCACTGTTGAAACGGCAACCAAATCCGCACGCCTCCTCCGCCGTTTAGCAAACGGGCGTGGACGCCAACGCGGTAGCGGTGAGGCGGAAATCAAACCATGATCGACCAAGACATCTCGGCGGCATAGCCGCATCCATCTCATCACCGTCTCACCTTTGATGCCAACCATCCTCAACCCGGTTGCAGCTAAGATCCGCAACTCCATCCAAGTATTCGTTTCACAAATATAAAGCAGATCCAAAACCTGTTTCCGCTTCACATCTTCGATCGTTTCATCCGGCGGCAAATTGATTTGCGCCAAACCTGTCACCCCTGGCTTCACCGTGAGTCGTCGATAGTAATTATCAATTTCGTCAGCCAATGTATCACAGATCGACGGCCGCTCAGGACGCGGCCCAACCAACGACATTTCACCTCGTGCAACATTGAATAGCTGCGGCAATTCATCGAGATGAAGCTTGCGAAGCCAACGTCCAAGTGGCGTGATCCGACTGTCGCCGCGAACGCACCATACCGCTTTGCCGGGCTTCTCGGCATCAAAAACCATCGAGCGAAGCTTGACCATTTCAAACGTCTGCCCATTTAACCCCATGCGGGATTGCTTGTAAAAACCAGGCCCAGGAGAGGTCAATTTGACGACAGCCCACAAGATCAAGATCAGTGGAGAAAAGAGCACGAGGGCTATCGCACCGACAATTCGTTCCAGCGCATACTTCCGCGCGAAGAACGGTTGGCGACTGGCCGGTAATTCCAAAAACGCATCCGACCCACCGACGCTTTCCGAATCCAGGATAATACTTGGCAAGGAAGTCATGTGAAAATCTCTTGTTGGAATCAGTAAACAGTAAGTTCAGATAAGAAAGGTTGTCAGACGAATCGTCCCGCTAACCCTATTGGGTCGTTTGGCATCCCTACTCTAACAGGGCGTCGATTTCAGGCAAGAAGGAAGTGAGAAAATTGTTACAATCGTTTTCGCTTACTTCAACGCTACCTGCAACCTGAATCTTGTAAAGTGAATGAGCCATCCATAAACGGGGGTATTCGGCGGCAATCCAAGCATCACCTTCGCTCCATGCGTACCAAACGTCCAAGCTTGGTTCCGTTGACGGTGCGATCGCAAATTGAACCGAAAAAAATTCTTGCTGGCCACTTGGTGTTTGAATAATCTGTTTCTTCGTTTCACCAACTTGTTTTGTTCCAACCGAGCTGTAACAAATCTCTGGCGTGTGCACCGCGATCGGACCTCGCGGCCCGAACAGCACCGCAACGGTGACGGTCGATTTCGTCCGATCATGCTGGTAGACGGCAAGGCTTGAACCATAACAACGTAGTAGTTTTTTTGCGCCGTCGTCTAGTTCGTCGCGGTGTAGCAATGTCCAATCCCCGCAATGGTCTGGCAATTGATTGAGTCTGTCCCCTTGTTGAATAAGGTCTTTCGGTTCCGACCAACGTCCATCAAGGACACCATGGGCAACGCCGGACAGCAAGACAAAGGTGATGACGACCACAAAAGGGATCATCCGATAGGTTTTGAAGACCGATGATTTCGATTCTGTTTTTGCTGATTTCATTTGCTGGGTCTATTCTAAAATGTTGAGCGATTAATCACGGAACTAGGAGATTACGACGAAGCTGCCCTCTATCAGTTATCGCTCCGCTTGAGTTTTCATGCGTTTGAGTTTTCATGCGATGACTTGACCGTGGCCTTGATTGCCAGCCTTGATTGCTCAGGTCCCAGGCTGGAAGCCTAGGCCACGTTGCGGCGAACCCGCCTTGATTTTATGTTTCCAGAGTTTCCTTCAGCTCCTCCAGTTTGACTTTCTCCATTGCCGTCAGCGCCATGGGGTCCAAATTCTTCAAGTTCACCTTTTTCCACTCTTGATGCGCCTCTGCATCGTTCCCTTGCGCTAGCAAGGCGAGGACTAGATGAAATTGGTATCGCGGTTCGTTTGAGTCTCGGAAAGCCTCTCGGAAAGTTTGCTCGGCATCCTCGAGTCGCCCCGCCTTCATTAAGACGACGCCTTTGGTATCGAGTAGTTCAGGGATCTCACCGGCCAGTTTAATGGCTTGTTCGACGACCTTGATTCCTTCTGCTTCACGCCCGGGGATTTCGGAGAATGCCATGGCCAAATTGTTGAGCGTGCGAACTTGAAACGGATCGATTTGCCGCGCCAGTTGATACAGTTCGATCGCCTCTTCGAACTGCTTGGTTTGCATTCGCAGCGTGGCTACCGCTTCAAGTAACCCAGCATCGCGGTTGTACTTCACAAGCGCCTGCTCAATGATCGTTTCCGCTGCAGGGCCGACCTCGGGAACCCGTTTGCCCAGAATCACTTCAATCATTAACGTCACCGATCGGGTATCCTGATACTCGTTAAAGTGGTCGATGCAAAGTTGCTGAGCTTTTGCCTTTTGGTCGGACTGTGAAAGGGCAGAGACATAGGTTGATAGCAAGGACGGATCTTGTTCATACGCCTTTTCGAACCACCCGAGCCCTTGATTGACAAATCCTCTTTTCAGTAGCGAAGTCCCTGCAATGGAGTAATACTGAGCGGAATTCTGCTCGTCACCTGCGGCGTCTTCGACCCAGTTTTGCACAATCATCGGTACCTTCTCAGGGTCACCGAGTTGGTCGATGTAGCGTATTTCGATATCCAAAGCTGCAGTCGAACCGGGGTCCAGTCCCCTTTGTTGATCAATTAATTTCCGAACACTCGGCAAGTCATCGACCTTACCGCGAGACAGCAAGTAGTCGGCATAGCGATACAGATCGACTACCTGCACGGGAACGATTCGAACGAGGGATTCATAAACGGATCGAATCTCACTGTCCAACTGCTTTGCTTCCTTCGTCTCATTTTGTGATGAAAGGGGAAGGGCTTCGAGTTGGCGGCGCCATACAGCGGCTAGGACACGAGCAGCATCATTGCTTCTTGAACTGCGTTCGGCAACGAGTTCTTGTAGAATCTCTATCGCATGGTTTTGTTGTGCCGCTTCGCCATGCGTGCTTAACAGTATTGCGTAATAGAAACGATTGAGACTGGTAACGTTATCGGATAACTCCAGTAGTTGCCCCAGTTCTTGCCAATCGAGATGCTTTCCATCTCGAGTGGCAAGGGCGTGTGCCAATTGGTTTCGCAACCTCGCGTTGTTTGGGTCACTACGTTGTGCACGCCTCAGTACCGATATTTCATCGCTGCTGCGCTGCATTCGCTTGTAATGCCGGGCCAGTTTGAGCTGGGTCTGGGCTGACGGGTCGAGCTTTTCAGCCTGTTCGAGCAGCGGCAAGGCCAGTTCAAAATCTGCGATTGCGATCAAGCCATCACTGGCAAGCAACAACTTAGAGAGCTTCGGTAGATTGCCATCCTGAATGGTTTTGATTTGCTTTCGAATCAGCGTTTCGTCGTTCGTTGCCAAAGCGATGGAGAGCTCGGTGGAGGCGATCGACTCCGGCTTTGCATCTTCAAACTGACTCGCCGATTGAACCGCATTGCGAGCTTCGGCAAGCAGTTGACTGCGTCGATCAGCCTCCGATGGGGAAGCGTCGGTTGACGACATCACTGCGGCGGCTGCCGCGGCAGCTCGAGCCAGGATCAGATGGCTGAGGTAGTTGTTGGGTTGATCAAGGACATTTTCTCGAGCCACTTCCAAACTACGTTGGAACTCTCCTTGCCGCTGTGCCAACTCGACCCGCGTCGACGCGAATTCTCCGATCGATTGGCCGCTTGCTGCAGCAACTCGCTGAATGTCTTCTTCGACTTCCGATTCGCGGCCTAGCAGAACGAGTTGCTCCCAAAGCCGCAGCCGGGTCGCCATTCGCTCGTCTCCTGCGGCAATCCCTTGTTGCAGAATCGACACCGCCTGTGACGATTTGCCTTCGATTGCCAACAGCCATCCTTCCAAGGAAATCGCTTCACCCCAGCGAGGACGAACCGCCAAAATCTCTTGAGTCCATTGGCGTGCTTCAGCAATCCGTGGGTCATCCCTCTCGATTTCCTGGCGATCGTTCCGTAGTTGATCGATCCGCTCAACGGCTGCCAAGAATCGCCAATAGGTTCCCTCCGCTCCCTCCGCTGCCTTCAACTTTTCGAACCAACCTTGGTACAACGGATTCGCTTGAGGCTGATTCATCGCAATCGGTTTAGGGCCGCTTGCTGGTTCCGCCCGATGGAGGAACTTTGAGTCATTGGGCAATTGCAATGAAAGTTGTGCGAGCGAGAATAGCGTTGCAATCGATTTCTGGTCGTCGGGGGTGTCCGCGAGAGCTTGATAAGCTAACTCGGTCTCTTTTGCGGCGATGGCAAACGCTGCGGCGAGTCTACGAAGTTCCAGTTCGCTGAATTGTGCATCGGCAGACTCCGCGTCGGTGGCATTGGTATCGATAGCCGCCAACAAAAACTGCGCTGCTTCAATGAGCTTTCCAGCGGCGCCCATCATTCTTGCTCGCACACTGACTGCCCGGTAATCGTCACTTCCTAAAATCGCATCGAGTCGGTCGGCAGCTTCACTTGCCGCATCGCTTCTCGCAGCCGCAGCCAGCCTCTGTGCCGCAACCGCTTGGATACTCGCGTCCTCGGGGTACTGCTCGGCGAGCTGAAGCAAGGCGTCGGCAAACGAGGGCGAACGCAAGTGCTCGTCAATATCGGTTCCCGAGGGCGGCAGCATCAATTCCACAAGTTGCAAACGCCGAAACGTTTCCACGTTTTTCGGTTCATCCTGAGAAGGGGTCGGTGCGCCATGTTGTTCGCTAATCCGTCTAAACTTCGCGCGGATACCGCTGAAATCCCTTTGTGATTTAGGCAATCGTTGCTGTTGGTCCAACTCCGCTTCAATCGCTGCGAGCTGGAGCTCCATCTGGTCGGAATTTGCAACCATTGACCAATGCATCGCTTGGCGTTCTCTATCTCCGGCACGCCCCCAGGCCTGGGCCGCCTGTACCCGCAGCGAGGCGTTTTGCGGATCTAACTGCGTGGCTTGCTCCAACGCCAACGCGGCCTGGTCCCAAACTGCTTGTGATTGGTACAAGGACGCCAATTGGACTGTGGCGAGCAGTTTTTCATCGTTGGGCACGTTGACTGAGCTTGCGACGACTCGCCGCAGACCATCGGTCGCTGCGAGCATGTTGCCTTGGATTCGATCGAGCGATGCGCGTAGAACCCATTGTCGCCAACGAGCGATCTCGATTTTCCGTCCGAGTTGGCTTCTCGCCTCGCGATTCAGTTCCGTCTCGGGAGCACTGATTAGCTTCTGAGAGTACTGTTCAATCGCCTCTCGAAATTGCTTCAGTGATTCACTGGCATCTTTTATGGCTTGGTCGTCCGACAACGAGACCGAATCGGTCGTGTTTACCAAACGGGTGTTTGCGCGGCGACTATATTGATGGGCAACTGCACCGAGAAGATCAAGGCTATTTGGATTGACGGATTCCAGCCCTAGCTTCCAAATCTGTAAACCTCGGTCTGGGTTTCCAGACGCTTCGGCTTGCGCGCCGGCTAGTAAGTAGAGCGTTTCCATTGTCGAACGTGGAACCAATTCGACATCGGACGCGAGCAATTGATCATAATAAGAGCGAGCCAATGGAGGATTCGCTTCGGTTGCCCATCGCGCAGCTTCTAGCAGTAACGAGAAGTCCCAAAAAGCGTCTTCGGCGGACGAATCGCCCGACCCAGCCGTGTAGCGGGCCAAGCGTGCGGACGTCTCGTCGGCACTGGATGCAAGCAGTTCGTCGGCGTTTTGCGAATCGCCACATTCCAGTTCGAATTTATACTGAATCAACCTTGAACGGCTATCGATGTTGTTCGAAAGGATCTCGATGTATGGCTGCATTCGCTTTGCGAGTGATCGTTTTTTATGATCGTTCGTATCACCCACCAGATCGAAGGCGTCGGTCGATTTACCGGCAAGTTCTACGAGCAACGCAATAAGGTCAATGTTCTCTTGGTTCATGGGAAGCACATGCAGGAGCACTTCGCCAGGCTTTTGCTTGGCAAGCCAATTCCAATGACTTTCATCGGACCGCGATGGCTCAGTTGTCTTCGCGCCAATGGCAGTTGGGTCCCATTGTCCGACCAACGCTCTGGCCATGGCTTGATTCATCAAGACATCTTCGGGATCGGCATCGAGAATGATGATTTGGCGTTCTGCTTCGCGATACCACGTACCGCCAAGGTCGAGTAGTCGCTCAATCAACCGCCGACGCAGATCATGCACCTTCGCAACATCGTATTCTCGAAGTTGACCAATCGCCGAGCTAAGATGTTTTCGCGCGAGGTCGGTAGCTTTGTAATGCTCGGACCCTCCAGGGTGGGCTGCATCGTCTACAGCATCGTCGGCAGCGATCGCCAGTTCGTAAACCGCCTCTTTATCGTTCGGCTGCATTAGCAGATAACGCTGCACCCATTTCGAATAGCCTTCGAAATTTCCAGCATCGGATGCTGCCTCGGCTCGTGTCTTGTAGACCTGGGCCGCTTGACGCGAATGATACCAGTATGACCAACCGGCACTGAAAACCAGGATGGCTGATAGGACAATGCTCGTCCACAGCAACGGTCGATTCACTCGCCACTCATATTGGCGGGTTTCGATTTTGGCTTGATAGCTCAACCGTCCAGCGCCCTGCGGGCTCTCGCCCGTTGGGTAGGCTGTGTTTGCCTCGGCTGTTTCGGCACGTTGTGATGAATCGGTGTCGCTGTTCATAATAATAAGCGTGGCTAGAGTGGCGATGAACCAGTGTCGTAGCGGTAGTCGCCAAGACTTTCGGCATTTTGTCGACGGCTGTCGATCCTCTTGGCGTTGTTGCCTACAAGGTTGCCTATAAGAATTCGCTGCCTCTTCGACCTAGCTTCGCACTCCTGCATTCATGAAGTAGTTGTAATCTCCGTAACGACTTGAATATTCCTGAGTCGCAACACCGCTAAAAACGGTTCCTGTGACGGTGGCACCGGCGGCTTGTAATCGTCGAGCGGTCAACTGCGTTGCGTCTTGGCGACTGACATCCCGCATCACGCACAGCAGAGTTGCATCCGCAGCGGCCCCGACCGTTAGCGTTTCCGCAGCCGAAAGGACTGGAGCGGTATCGATGACGACGTAGCGATAACGCTTGCAAGCTTCGTTCATAAAACGATTGAATGCCTCAGGGCCAATGGTTCGGTGCGGACTCGTCTTCAGCAGTCCGGCTGGCAACAAATGGAAACGCTCTCCGAGGCTGGTGTCGACGGCATCCGACAACGATGTCGTTCCGTCGAGCACCGAGCACAATCCAGGCCCCATTTCAAGTCCGAATAAGCGATGTTGGTCAGGGCATCGCAGATCGGCATCGACCAATAAGACCGTTTCCGCAGTCGCATTGGCAATCGACAATGCCAATTGTGAAGCCACGCTGCTTTTTCCTTCCCCCGATACGCTACTGACCACGGCGATGCTGCGAACGTGCTTCCAATCGGTCGAAAGCAACAGATTGGCTCGCAACGAGTCGACGCTTTCCTCGAAAACTCGCCGAGCTTTCGAATTTTTATTGCCTGTGGGGAGTTTGGCGACCTCACCCATCACGTCAAGATGCCCGACCGCCGTGCTATGCGTAACCCGGTGGACACGAACTTCCCAGAGCAGCCCGAATAGAAAAGGAATCATCATGGCCCCGAGCCCAAAGACGGCCATCTTTTTCAGAGGTATCGGCTCCACTGGCGTTCGCGGGGGGGTGGCTTTCGCGATCGAGCGGACGGCACCATCCTGGCGACGCTCGGTTCGGATCGCCGCAACGCGATCACGAAGTTTTCGGAGCACGTCATTGGCAACCGATAGTTCCTCCTGCGCGAATTGCAATTCAGCGGTTGCCCCGCCGAACTGTTCCAACCGCATCCGTTCTGCTTCGTATTGATTTTGTAGGACCGATAGTCTCGATTGTAGCTGTTGGCGGTTTTTTTTCTCAGATACTTTTTTCAGCCGGACGCCAATTTCTTTTTGACGTATCTGTTCACTCTGAGCAAACTTCAGTTCATCGGCGGCAAGTTGCTCAAGTTTTGCCGTTGCGGCTTCTCGGGCAACCTCCTGGGCTTTCTTGAGTACCTCTTCCCACTCCGATATCCTGGCGAGGTTCTCGTTGTAATATTCGCGGCGAATTCGAACGAGATCGTTTTGTTCCATGTCGAGGCTGATCTTCTTGTATCGAGCAATCCGACTTTTGGCTTCAAGAACTTCGGGGTCGGCGTTGACCAAAGCCATGATATTCGCTTCGGAAGGCTTACGCGCCGCCGAGAGGGCAGTCTCGGCGAGGATTTCTGCTTCGGGCTCAAAGTCTGATCCCTCCTTATCATGCATCGCCAATTGGGCGTCCATGACCGCCAATTGGACGTTCAAATCCGCGATCTCGTCTCGTAATCGAGCCATCAAAGAAAGGTTGGAATCACTTTCCAACGAAGCCGCGTTCTCGCCCGGTGCGTAACCGAGTGTCTGCTTGCTGAGCGATTGGACCAAACGCTGACGCTCGGTCACCTCTTGCTTCCAACGTTGGATCTCCGGTTCAAGCCAGCGTTCTAGATTATTGACCCGGCTATTATCAAACGAATCTCGCTGTCGGAGGTAGGATTCGACAATGGCGTTACAGATCAACGCAGCCGCTTCCGGGTCGGTGTCTTCATAGCTAACGATCAAGCGGGCTGCTGTCCCAGCGCTCGCCACGGTCAAGTTTTTTCGCATCGCCGCTTCGGCTTTCCCCGGATCCGACAAACTCGGGGCAATTCGAAATTCGGGGTCCGATAACACAGGATCAAGAATAATCGGATTGAAAAAGAGAGGCTTCTCGGTCCTTGCCAGATCGTTAATTGTCGGCATTACGCCTTTGAATACAACAAAATCTTCATTGGCTTCCAGTAGATGACTGGCGCGGTAAGTCGGCACGAACGTCCGATTGACATAGTACACCGAGAAACCACCTAGCAGAATTCCAAGCGGCAACGCCCAAAACCAACAACGCCGAAACGTGACCCAAAGAATCCACGGATCAAATGCTGCCGCTGCATCCTTCGGTGGCGTCGAAACCGTTCGAGACGGAACCGCTTTTGTCGTTTCTTCACGAGCGTGAGGACTCGTTTTGGTTAGCTGTTGCGTGTCGTTCATTCTATAAATACCAATTATGTGATTCGCTAATACCAAACAAATTCGGGAGGCCATCCATCGATGGCGGCTCCGTTTTTGCTCTCAAACCAGTGTTGGGTTGGAGAGGATTATGCTGGAGGATTAATTTAAGTAGCGGCGGTATTGACCGTTGGGTCATCCGTTCGGGGTGACTTGGTGGGCAAGAAGTCCTTGGCCGTCATCCGCTCGACTGGCCGATAGAGATGCTCCCAATATGTCTTCAAGAGCCACAGTAACACAAACGCGACCGGGATCATCACGTACCCAGAGATGTCGTGAATCCGATGCCTGATCGCTGCGTCCTCGGCGACGGAGTAAAACAACCCAATAAACGTAATCCGTAGTGCATTGACAAAAACGGCTAGCGGCAACGTGGCGAGCAAAATGATGATCCGATCCATCCAATTGCGACTCGCCATCGAAGCCCAAAAGAACGCCAAAGCGGCAACGCCGACGAAGATTCGCAGCCCCGAGCAAGCTTCTTCAATCAATAATCGTTCGTCATTGACCCAGACGACATGGGCCTCGGAAACCGCTGGCTGGCCGAGTACCCGCAGCATCACCGTGCTGCACTCGGTGGCGACTCCCTGCAGTTTCCAACTCAGCATGCTCTCGGCCTGAAAAGGAAGCGGAACCATGAAGATCAAAAAAGCGATCGCTGGCGCGGCCCAGCGAAGGAAACGCCATCCAAATAAAAACCAAGTCGCACCCGCAACGAGCACCAAAATGGACCAGCCGTCCAAGAAATCCGCATAGACCAAGCGGCTAACCATGCGCATCGCGATTGCAACCAAAATCAGTACAATGCCCATGAAACTCCCCGAACGACGTATTCCCGGCATCGTCTCACGCCGATGCCAAAGCAAAAACAACGCTAGCGGCAAGACCAAGTATCCATGAGAGTAGTCCGGCTCATTCCGCCACGAATCCTCCATCCACACCAAGGTCGGCCAGTAGGCGTAAAGCATGAACAATAGCAGCAGACCCAACGCGGGCAAGTAACGCGAGGTCCATTCGGAGCGATCGGGGTACGTAAGCGTTTCCGCTAAATCGTTTTCGCTCTTTGAGGTTCGGCCGAGACTCGTCGGAAACGACTGCTCGGCGGATGCCCTCGACTGGGGCTTTGACGAGCGATCAGGTGCGGATTTACGCGGTTGCCGACTTTTTCTACGCCGCTTTTTCATGATGTTGTTCAGTCAGATAATGTTAAGCCACGAGATATATTCCGGTTAGGCTTTGTGGTGGAAAGGGTTATTCGCAACATCAGCAAATCGGTCCCGCTCCACAACGATGCGATGCTTCCACCCCTGTTCGATCTGGAAATTAGTATACCCGCTGACGGGGTGGTGGTCAACTAGTTTTTACTGGTGAGGCAAGTTTGGCCCGCGTCAATATGCTTCGTGAAATTATGATTTTCTTTAGGAATTCAGTGAAAACAATAATCAAGCTTACATTGGGCTTACGTTGATTCCGATGTAGACTAAATAGTGTGTGCTTCGTTGTAAATTGATCGCTAAGATTATGATTGAACGCTAATGCTTTGTCACAGCTTGATTTTTAGGCTTGGTAAAAGAGTGGCTGGGGCACCTTGCCCCAGTAAACTGCGGCTGGAAGCCACAGCACCCCAGTAAACTGCGGCTGGAAGCCACAGCCACGGAAGATTCTTACCCTCATTCTTCGTTGTGACAAAACACGAGCGTTTAATGTACACACCGTTATCTCCGTTCGGCGTTCCGTTTTCTGCTTATTCCGATGAGAAATTTGCAAATCGAGCGATACAATCCGTGAAAGAAAATGATGGCCTTTTTTCTTTGCATCGTCGTTAGTGTGCTGGTTTTCACCAGTTTAGCTGTCGTCTTTTTGATGTCGCGTGCTCCTGTCGTCGAGGAGGAGGAGGAAGAGCTACCAAAGACGCAAACCGCTTCGTCTAGCCATGATCTCCTAACCTTGGAATTCGGGAAACGGAGTGAGGACTATCACGATCCGCCCGTTTCGGCTTAAGGAATGTTCATCTTTGTGGGCGTACTTCTGTTTCTTTTTTCCTTCATCTATTCTCAAATATTTACGGAGTCGCGAAATCTTCGAGTGCCTTTAGGATGCTGATATCCTAATTGACGAAAGGCTGTGCGATAGGATAATTCGAGTATCGCGAATAGACAATCCCATCGCATCTGTTTGCAGGCCAATGTTGCCAGCCACTATGTATTTCGTTTGCGGCAAGGAAGTCGTGATGAAATGGCTGTGAGAATTCGGTGCCGCCGCTGCGTTCTGTCTGACCGCCTACCCGTTGCCTGCGTTTTTCAATGTGTCGACAAGCCTGGTATGCTTGAACGATACAGTTGATCAGGTTCGATTGAAATTCTCAATTGGTCGCAATCAAGGGGCAATGGCCCGTTAATCACCGCAGGAACCATCTCGACGAAAGTGACTTTATGAAGGTTTAGTGGCAGCGACAAAAATCACTGGCCGGTTTCAAATGCCCTGTGACGTACTGCTCGACCGCTTCCCGTGGTGTGATTTGGCCATCAATGACGAACGGCTCGGTGCCGGAATCGCGAAGTGCCTCTGCTGCACGCCAGCCCATGCCGTAGCAAAGGACGGCTGTGCAATCCGATAGCGCCGCCGCGATATCCGCGTGGCTATGTTCATGATTGTGTTCATGATTGTGGTGACCGTCGCATTCGCCTTTCGCATGCGCAGTATGTGTGTTGGACCGCACCGTTTCGTTTTCAACGTTTTTGTTTTGGACATCAAAAACGATGAAGCACTTCGAGCGGCCGAAGTGCTGTGAAATTGAAACCCCATCGTTTGAGGCTACTGCAATCTTCATAAAGAGACTCCTTAATAAAGGTATGGTGCTAGTGGTGTGTCAAGGTCTCGTTTTAGGGTGGTGGACGAGGCAACGAGTCCTTTTGGACCGCTGTGCAGTCAGGGACTCGTAGCCTCGTCCACTACGACCAACCCGATTATTATTTTGACGCAGTGCTCGTGCTTTGTCACAACAAAGAATGAGGGTAAGAATCTTCCGTGACTGTGGCTTCCAGCCGCAGTTACTGGGGTGCTGTGGCTTCCAGTCGCAGTTACTGGGGTGCTGTGGCTTCCAGCCGCAGTTACTGGGGTGCTGTGGCTTCCAGCCGCAGTTTACTGGGGCAAGATGTTCCAGACACTCTTTTGCCAAGCCTAATATCAAGCGGTGGCAATGCGCTAGATCGTTATTCATAATGTGTCGTCACGTTGAAAGCTCCGGCTTTGACACTCTGGACATGTATCGGGGCTTCCGGTTCCAAATGGCAGTTTCCAAACATTTCGACAATCGCCACAGACGAACGTTCGCTCTGGGACGATTTCGATCGCACCGCCTTCAATTCGCAGAGCCATCCCGTTAATCAACGCTTGCGTGACCTTCTTTCGTGCCGAGTCAATCATTCGACCGAACGTTCGTCGCGAGACGCCCATCTGTTTCGCCGCTTGGACTTGGTACAGCTCTTCGATATCCGCTAGCCGCATCGCTTCGAGTTCGTCGATCTCAAGAACGATCTCTTCCAAATCCCTGGTCGGGACACCGGCTGGCTTGAAGTAAGTGCAATCGGGTGAAAGGCCGACTCGTCGGCATTGCTTCGGTCGCGGCATGTCGGCTGCTCCAAGGTCAAACATTACCCATTGTGCGCATAGGGGCGTTACCTGTCAACCTGGCTGTTTGCCAGGACGTTTGGGATTTTTGGTGAGAGTTGTCGCCATGCGGCCATCCTGAATTTCATCACAATCCGCACGGCGGGTCACTTTGCCGAAATCGCGGATTTGACCGTGATGCATAGAACCGGGATGCATAGAACCGTGATGCATAGAACCGTGATGCATAGAGTGGATGAAGTTGGCGGAGTCAGCGCAGCTTAAATTGAATCGCCAGCAGACGCCTCGGGGTGATTGTGGTGCAAGACCAAGGTTCCGACCGGTTGGCCGATATGCTGACCCACGACGGCGCATTTGACTTTAAACAGAAAAAAAATGTTTTGCTTGCTGCCGTCTAGCGACTCAAAATTCGCTTGGCCTTTGGCGATGATCAGATCGGCACGAGAAAACCGCTCTTGAAACTCGGGGCTACACGCAGTCAGTTCAATGCCGGCATCATCACAACCGGTGTCGGTGACTGCTACCCAGCCGTCGAGGCCAGCCTCCGTAGCATCTGCGCGCAGCGCGTCATTGATGGCAGGGCCGCCTTTGACCACGACGGTGATTTTTTCTCGCGGCAAGCATTCGAGGAGCAGTCGGTCAAAGACCAGTTCCCCCGCGTTGTCTGCTAGAAACAGAATCTCGGTCGCGCGTTCCACCGCAGCGAAGAATTCGGCCACATCGCCATGGAACGGACCGGCAACGGACCTTTCCAGTTCGGCAGGAATGGTTTCCGCGGTTAGATTACCGTTCACGCCATAGTCAATGACATTGCCGGCAATGGCCATTTTCACGGCAGTCAGTTGTGGGTTTGCTGCTCTCCGCAGCCGTTCTTGCCAGTCGGGCAACAGCGCCAATGCGAGCCGGTTGGATTCCTGCTTGACGTCGAGATACGGATCGTCTTGTCCGGTGAGTTCACGTACCCATCGGCGCAAATTCCCGCCAAACAGCGGCGGTGACTGGGTCAGATCCGCTTGGCTGGCGCGACGCAGAATTTCACGTACGATCTCTTCCTGAACGCGCGGATCCGAAGTCGCCATGCGTGCGACATTGAGCCCTTGCGACACAAAGCAAGGTAGGCAATCCAAGCTGCTTTTCATCGGTTTTTACGCTCCACTCTTACGTTTTTCGCTTGTCGATGGCCCAAACCATGCGGGTCTTCTCATCTCAATGGCTTCAGGAATTTCGCGGGGGGGCATTCCCGTCTCAGCGACGCAGCATTCCCGTCTCAGCGACGTAGCCTTACAGTTCGTCGGGAGTCCATGCAGGGAGTCCATTTTCCTCAAGCTGCTTTCGGTAGCGGATCGCCAATGGTTGATCGTTTGGCGATACCCTGGGCAAGTCTTCGTTGACCATTAGCGGGAGCGATGACGCCCACCAGCGGTCGTATGCTTCTCGTAGGGTGGCGACCACTTCGGGATTGGCCTCGGCAACATCGGTCGTCTCACCCGGATCCGCAGAAATGTCGTAGAGCTGTTTGTTGTTGACGAAACGCCAGCGATCGGTCCTGACCGCGCACTTCTGAAACTTGAAGTCGTCTCGTTTTCCCTTTGGCCAACGTCCACAATGAAAGAACAGTTCCCGATCTGGCCAAACCGCTTCGGGATTTTTTAGCAGCGGCAGCAGTGATCGACCATCAAACGCTTGGGCGTTGTCAGGAAGCGCGACGCCAGCCAAATCACAAAAGGTCGGATACAGATCGATATGCGCCGTCAGTGCGTCGATATCAACACCTTCGCCCAGCACCCCTTTCCAGTACCAGAACGCCGGGACGTGGGATCCGCCTTCATTGGGCGAGTTCTTACCGCCCTTTAAATTGGCGTTGAAGTGCCTGACCCTTTCGCCGTTCAACGTTCCGCTCATGTGCGTTGCCCCGTTGTCCGTCATGAAAATGACAAGTGTGTTGTCGAGCGCGTCCCACTGGTTCAACTTTTCCATCAAGCGACCAAAGTTGTCGTCGATATTTTCGATCATGCCGTAGCGGCCCGCCGTTCCTTTGTCCCAGCCTAGATCCAAAAATCGCTTCGTGTATTTCTCTGGTGCGACCAGTGGTGCATGCGGCGCGTTGAGTGCGATGTAGGCGAAGTAGGGCTTGCCCGATTCATGCTGGTCCTTGATCCAAGCCAAACCCGATTGAAAGAACAGATCCGTGCAAAAGCCTTGGGTCTTTACAATGGTGTCGTTGTGCAGCAGCACGTTGTCGAAGTAGACGTTTTCTTTGTTGGGCGGGAAATCACCAAGTGAAACCTGTCCGATCCCGCCGGAGCCATGGATCAGCACTTCGTCAAAACCACGGCTACCAGGCAGGTATTCGTCCTCGTCACCAAGGTGCCACTTGCCGAAAATCCCGGTCTTGTAACCGGCGTTCTGCAATGCCTGCGGCATCGTGAACGTACTCAACGCCATCCGCTCTCGCTGCAGAATCGTATGCGTGACACCGTTCTTAAACGGAGCGCGGCCGCTCATCAACGCAGCGCGGGTTGGTGCGCAGGTAGGGCTGACTTGAAAATCGGTGAAACGAGTTGACTGCTCATAGAACCGATCGATGTGCGGAGTCCTGACGACCTCGTTTCCCATACACGACAGATCGCCCATCCCTTGATCGTCGGTCATAACCAGCACGATATTCGGGCGACTGCCCTTGATGGTTTGGGCTTCCGCGACGTGAGAACAGACGAGCGTCAGGAGGATCCCCACGCTCAATCCAATCGATAACTTCATTGTTTGTTCCTTGGCGTTGGTTCGTATATGGTGGAAAATACGTCGTCGTTCCTGAGCAGCCTAATGATTGTTTGGTAAGGCCTGCTCTTTTATTTGGCGATCAAAAGAACAGCAAGCACCACAATAGGCAACATAGCGTCTATTTTTATTCTTCCTCATTCCATTGGTCAATTTTCACATAATAGCCGGCCGTTGGATCCTTGTCATGACAGGCTAGGAAGAGATATTCAGGCCGTCCGTCCTTCCATAAAATGTGGGGCCTTTCACTGCGTGCCAGTTTTTCACCGAAATACATCTCGTTGGTCAAATAGCCGACTTCTGGAAGTCCCCAATCGAGCCCATCCTTGGATGTATAGATAAGTCCGGGACGTAAGCCGCCCGAGTTTTTATGGTTCGCGGGCAGCGGGTTCCCTTCCAGCATATCCTTCACTCCCCGACGATCTTCAACAATCATCCAGTACCTATCCTTGTAGTAGAAGGCATAGGGATCTTCGATATCGAGTTGCTTGTCGGCATAACTAAGCACTGGGTTCCCCGTATGATTTTCATACGGGCCTTCAATCTGATCACTCATCGCCAACGAGATTTCCCTGAACTTATGCTTTGTCGTCATCGATTTGTAATAGACCCGGAATTTCCCGTCGGGAGCCGCAACAAAGGTCGGGTTCGATGCATGGTTAATCGTCGCGCCGCCCATTTCTCCGGAGGCCGGAATAATCGGATTGTGCGGACTCTCTTGCCAGGGGCCATCCAACGACTTTGCTGTGGCAATGCCGACCTCCTGCATCGAGCCGTTTTCGTCGTTATGTT
Organism: Novipirellula aureliae; assembly: GCF_007860185.1. Lineage (NCBI taxonomy): Bacteria > Pseudomonadati > Planctomycetota > Planctomycetia > Pirellulales > Pirellulaceae > Novipirellula > Novipirellula aureliae. Next base: position 852,220 of record NZ_SJPY01000002.1, on the reverse strand, counting down.
TGTTGTAGAGGTAAACGAGGACATAGGTATCGTCCACTTTGGAAATCTGCGGGTTGTGATAGGACGCCTCGTCACTTGAAAGCAAATCGCCCTCTAATGTATACGGCCCTTCGACGGAATCCGCCGTCCAATGAACGATCTTGCTGTCTTTTATCCAGCTGCCTTTGTTGGGAATGACGGAATTAAAGATGTGCAGTTTCCCGGCTTCGTCGTAGATCGGCGCCATCCCCCAGGTCCAGGAATCCCCATCCGACGGAAGGATGTAACTTCCGGGAACATGAGACTCACAAAAGGAGGATTCCTCGATGGCCAGCACCCTTTCCGATGACAGAACCAGAAAAGAGAACACCGCTAACGTCATTGTCATTATCTTCATCAAGCTACCTTTTTTTAAATTACTTACACTTTATCCATTTTCAACTTGTATCAGAAAACATTCCGTCCCCGCTCCATGAGGCACCACGCACTATTCTTCAGCTTTCGCTTCTGCAACCTCCAGGCAAACCACGGTGCAAATCGGATCGACCGCTACACTCGTGGTTTGCCGCAGTTCGATTTTGGGCTTGGCAAAAGAGTGGCTGAGGCATCTTGTCCCGGTAAGCTGCGGCTGGAAGCCACTACCAGGAAAGATTGTTATTCTCATTCTTCGCTTGGCTAAGCACTAGGGAGTTTCAACGTCTTTCCAAGTAATGCGTCCCTGTTTCTTCTCAATGTCTAGAAACACACTCGCATGTTTAAATTCCCGGGTGTAAGTGTACCCATCTTGGACCGCCGGTCCCTTGGGCGGGCCCAGAGGTTTATCGTATTCTGCAAACCGTTTTAGCCAAACAGAACTGTCGTTATTGTTCGCACTGTATCCATCATGCGGATAGACATAGCTATACTTCTCGGCACAAATCAAAAAGAGCGCCAGGCAGTACTCCAGACGCGGCCGCGTATCGGCCCCCTGCGACAACTTCTTCCGGGAGTCATCGATCCTAAGTCCTCCTGACGCGGCGTTGCCCAGTCCCATCGACATGCAAATGATTTTCCCCTGACGTGCGGCTTGCTGCACGGCGTCAATGCCTCTTGCTAAATACTCTAGACGTGTGAATCCGCCGGCTTCACTTTCGATGCCCTCAAGGTAGGATCCGTCAAAGTACTGCATGTAGTTCAATCCGGAATCTGTCAGTCTGGCACGGATAATATTCGCGATTAACATCTTGTTCGGCGGAGTCCTGTCTTGCAGATCCTTCATCATGACAGCGTAGCCGTCAGCCACCTCCTGCTTCCGTTGGGCGCCGAGTTCGCTGCCAAGAAAGGCCGGCTCTAGGGCCTTGATATTTCCATCCAAGAAGATGCCGTCAATCTCATCATGGCCAGCCATTTCCACGCAATGGTCCACCCACCATTTGCGCAAAGTAGGATCGGAAAGGTCATAGACTTCCCTAACACCGCGATGCAACTTCTTGTTTCCATTGCGTGCCACAAGAAAGGCATTGGGAATGTCCCTCAGTCCGTCATTCACGTTATAGCTGCCATAATTGCACATGACGTTGCGGTAGTATAACACCTTGGTTTCTGGATTGACGGCCTTGATGGCCTTGGCCGCCTCACGTGAGCCAGCTTCGGAGGATCCATAGGTCTTGCTACCTGTGGTCTTCTCGAGGGTGACGATGGGAAATGTAGCCAGGTAGTCAATCTCTTCTGGCGTAAAGGCCACGGACTTCCGCATGTGCATATACAAGGGGATCGTATCCCAACGAAACGGAGGATAGTGATCAACGCTCTTTGCCTTAGGGGCGGGGCTGATGCGAAAACCTGTGACCGGCTGATCCGGCAATGTTTTGGGCAACTGGATGGTCAATGCTTCGCCATTGCGCGTCCAGGTCAGCTTCTCATCACTTCCCAGCAGACGGATCGCACCGATTTCCTCCTCGTACAAGCCGCCTTGACCGAGTGTCTTGATTACGATGTCAGCAGTGGGTTTGGCCAAGACAAAGGCATAGAGTGTATCGCCCTTGGTGGTGAAGCGTATATCGTTCTGAGAGAAAGACGCCTTGTTTTCTCCCTGACGACCGTCTTTCATCTTCAGAGGGCCCTCTCCGAAGACCTTCCAAGGGCGGGTGCCATAGATGCCCTCGCCACAGGTTTTCAGAAATGCACCAAAGGTGGTCAGGTACGCAGCTTGGTTTTCCGGCAAGGTGCCATCGCCACGCAAGGCGACGTTGAGCATGACGACTCCATTTTTACTGATGGCATCAACGGCATTGCCGACCATGACCGGGATGCTCATAGGGTTGACTGCACCTTTGCGGTAGTACCAACCGCCGGAGAGATCCGTTGCCCACATCCAAGGTTCGGGTTTTATGTCGGCGGCACTGCCACGCTCCAGATTGTACGTAAACGCTTTGCGGTTCATGTTGCTGTTTTTAAACGACAGAACCGTGGTTTGTTTTCCGCCATTCTCCTTGAGGTCGCGGTTAATAAAATCGCTGAACAGCTTCACCCCGGAAACTTCACCAAACTTGTCCGCCGGATAAGGCGAATCGTTATTGAACATGTCGGGATCATATTTGTCGATGATTTCCCAGCAGCGTTCGAACCAGTGCCGGTTCCAGGATTCTTGGTTGGCATAGCCCTTAGGATCGTAATCCATATTGAACAGCTTCCAAGCCAGCGTGCCTTTCTTCTGGTATTGACGGGCGTTATTGAAAAAACGAGGCGACCAATAGAGGTGGGTTGATACACCGAATTTCATTCCATGCTTGGTGGCTGCATCCTTCCATTCTTGCAGGGTATCACGTTTGGGCCCCATGTCCACGGAGTTCCAGGGATGGGAAGAATCATACATGTCAAAATTATCATGATGGCAGGCCACCGGCATGATAAAGCGGGCACCGTTGTCCTTGAAGAACTTGACCAATCCTTCCGGATCCCAGTTCTCGGCCTTGAAGAGCGGAACAAGATCTTCATAGCCAAACTCGGAGGGGTGGCCGTAACGCTGGGTATGAAACTCCGTGAGTGCACGCGTCATTTCCCGCTGTCCGCCCGCTGCCCAGCCATCGGTTCCGTACATTCTGCGTCCGTAGTGCGAACCATCGTTCGGTCGATTTTCATCGGTCGCCGAAGGAACGCCCCAATGGGTCCACACGCCAATTTTGCCATCCTGAAGCCATTCGGGTGGCCGATAGTTCTCCGCCATCGATTCCCAGTTTGGCTCAATCTGCCCGACGCAGATACTTGCCCACCCCAGGCTCAAAAACAGGCATGCGATGCTTCTCATGTTCAGCTTATTCATACGATTCAACATTCCACTTTGGTTTCTTTATTGCTCATGTTATTCATCCACCGATCACTCGCTGGCCCTTGCGACCACAACATCCGACGCAGCGAACCGGACCGCTGTATCAATCATCCGCGTCTTCCGCCTTGATTCTTTGCAATTCATGGCAAGCGGGCTGCCGATTTAATCGGTTTGACTCGACTTATTGTTAAGCGCCAAGCCATAGGCGACCGCTTGTGGGAAATCTGACGCTTTCGTCTAAGCGTTAAACGGCTAAACCGACAGCCCGTAAGCGTCGAGTTCGGCTTGGTTCGCACCATCCGTTACAGTCCGTGCGGCGGGTTTTCCACAACCAACCACATTCACCATTAAGGTCAGCAGAACGAAAGCACAAGAATCGAAAGATGAAGTTGGAATCGGAAATAGATCGTGCCACGAAGCATCGTTGGATGCGAGTCCTGGCAGAAACGATGACAGCCGTTCAATTCCCCGGCGGCATCTCGGCTTCCGGGCCTTCCATTAACCCTTCCAGCCTCTTTTGGTTTTCTTCGTAAGCTTGGATATCAGAAAGTTCAATACCATCGGTAACCTTTTGAGACGAGGGCTTGCCGCAGCCCGAAAGGATCATAGCGGTGAGCAGAATGCTAAAAGTAAATACGATCTTCATAGATAATTCAGGGGTAAAAAATGGATGAGGTAGTTCAAATTAAGGAATGAATAGAGCGACCCCAGTTGAGGCCGCTCTATTTTTTTTTGGTGACGTCAAGGCGACTCAGTGCAACGAGCGCCTGCTTCAGTGATCACCATTCACGGGCTACGGAGAGGCAAACTAGAACTCTTCATTGATGACTTCTTTCATCGCACGCGTTCCCAATGCACCCCAAAGCCCGTACGGACTCGGCATGCCTGCATGGCTAAGCGCTGAAACCATGCGAGCTCTAGAGTCGCCCGCATCAATGGAATCCGTGATGAACTTCACTGCGCCGTCGCCCATCAAGACATGGGCACCGCCTTGGTGTTGGCTCGATACGGTCGCAGACAATGTGACCGCATCGGAGTTCCTAGGTCCGCACAACTCTCGATTGGGCGGGAGTATTGTCGAGCAGCCTGAGTAAAGTGCACCCTGGTTTGCCCACTGGTAGCCGCGGCCTTGGGTAGCCCGGGTGACTTGAATCGCATCGGGACCCCAAAATTGCGGACGCTCCGGATCGATTGCGCCCGTATCGAGGCAGTAAGATGGATTGCCATACACATTGCCAAGGTATGCCCAGTTCTGGTCCGTCGCCTTTTCAGGAGGGATCCCTCGGGTGTCTTGGTCGCCGAGGTAAGTCACGGTTTCTCCCATCGCGATCGTATTTGATAGGCCGTCCAGGATATCCCTAAACTTGACAACGTCGCGAGGCTTGAAGAAACCACGGTGGTAAGCGCGTGCATTTTCAGCACTCTCCTCAGTCATCGCAATTCGGGACGGGCCTGTTGCGTTTGTGTAAGGCCCTTTGTGGAGGTCTCTGATCGAGTCGCCCAGGCATGCGGCGTAGTTGGTCCGACCTAACGCTGGAAGCCCAAAACCAGGGTCACTGGGGCAGCGGAAGGTCGAAACGTCAGTGGTCCATGGGATGTACTGAATGTTCTCTGGTGTCGGCCCCATTGGAGGCCAGGGCGGAGACTGAACCGTTTCGTCGGTTCGTTGCTGATTCGGATTACTGATGGTCTCCCACAGGGCTTGCTGCTCGATGAAGGGCAAGATGCCAACAAGCATACTCAACCGAATTCGAGAGGATTTCTCGCTCGATGCCCAATACCAATTACCAGCGGTTGTGTCGGGATGAGAGCCCGACCCGTGAGTAGGAACCTGGGAAAAACTTGCGTGGTAGTTGTGGATTCCAAGCCCGATCTGCTTGAAATTGTTACTGCAGCTCATGCGGCGGGCCGCTTCCCGAGCCGCCTGGACCGCCGGCAAGAGCAGTCCAACGAGCACTCCGATGATCGCAATCACCACGAGCAACTCGACGAGTGTAAAGCCACTTTTGACTTTGGAACGCTTCATATGAAAACCTTTGATGGAAGAGGGGGGGAATGGAGTCTGAATCTCGATAATGGAGTGACCCCGAACGTCATAACACCTTAAGGAGTGTATTGTGGTCGTTGCGGAACTCGCGAAACATCCCGCATTCACAGGATAAAGAGATTTTTTTCGCGTTTCGAGGGAAATGTTTTGATCATTTTATTGGCTTCGGCAAAACGCATATGAGCTTGCTTTGCGCAGGATTTGCAGCCTTTTCTCCGTCACGGCAGCCGAGCGAGTCCAGGGGGTGGCGAGTGGATTCAGGGGGAGGGGGGGCGAAATCTTTTGAGCCTGGAAACGTCTGCATGTTTGAGTACGGGGCCAACTTGGCGCGGCCCTTGCGACCACAACATCCGACGCAGCGAACCGGACCGCTGTATCAATCATCCGCGCCTTCCGCCTTGATTCTTTGCAATTCATGGTAAGCGTCGAGTTCGGCTTGGTCCGCACCATCGGTGACAGCCCGTGAGGCGGGTTTTCCACAACCAACCACATGCACCATCAAGGTCAACAGAACGAAAGCGTAAAAGAGTTTCATCGGTGTTCTTCTTGTTTTGAGGAAATTTCTTGTTTTTGAAAAAAGGTGTGGCAGCAGTGTGCCCTCGAGTAATACGGAATCCGAGGACCGTCGGATCCTATCGTCCGCCCAAGCGCCAGCAGTTGCTTTGCCGGCGCTTGTGAATTTTCCAGACGAGATTTTAGATTTCTTCGTCAATCACTTCCCTGGATGCACGTGTTCCCAGTTTCCCCCACAGCCCGTACGGGCTTGCCGATCCGGGTTGATTGTTGATCCCGATCGGAACAGCAGTTTGATTTCCAGCATCAATGGAGTCGGCGATGAATTTAATGGCTCCGTCACTCATCAAAATATGGCAACCACCTTGATGTTGACTGCTCGGCGGCAAGACGCCGGAACGAGTTTGGGCATTGGCTTTACTTGCGCCGTTTTGATCACCCACCTCACGATCGTTGAGCAAACAAACAGGCGAGTTGGGCGGCAGCATGGTGTTCATCACCGTGTGAACAGGATTACCCGATGCCCAGCGATACCCTCGACCATCATCCGCTCCCAACGTGTTCGCATCACTTATCCAAAACAGTGGCCGATTGGGGTCAATGTCCGCGTGATTCGCACACAGACTTGGCGATCCTGTGTGGGGATTGGTCGCTTCTCCTTTCATCGCTAAATTGTTGACGGCCCTCGTTTTGGTCGAGAGATCACCCAGATCGGTCGCGATCTCTCCGGCCATGATCGTATTCGACAAGCCATCAAGGATGTCGCGAAACGTCATCGCACGATGCGGGACAAACACGCCACGCTGCGCCGCCTGAGTCTGCTCAGCACGTTCCGAAGACACGCTAAAATAACGGTCGAATTTTCCATGAGATCCACGGAAGGGACTGTCACCTAAGCAGGCGGCATAGTTGGATCGCCCAAGCGAGGGCAGTCCAAATCCGGGGTCACTTGGGCATCGAAGGGTTGCGAAATCAGTCGCCCAAGGTATGTAATAATCCTTGTCAGGCGTTGGCCCCATCGGGTTTGGACGAAAGGCGATATCGGGCGCGGTGGAGATAAACTCCCAAGCGGCTTGCTGCTCGATGAACGGCATCAATCCGACAAAAACACTCAGTCGTCCGCCGTTGTGGGTCGCTCTCGATGCCCAGGTGTTATTGTTGCCTGGTATCCACGTGCCACCTTTGTGCTCCGGTAGTTGATTGAAGGCCGAATGGTAATTGTGAAATCCAAGCCCGATCTGCTTGAAATTGTTACTGCAGCTCATTCGGCGGGCCGCTTCCCGAGCCGCCTGGACCGCCGGCAAGAGCAGTCCAACGAGCACCCCGATGATCGCAATCACCACGAGCAACTCGACGAGTGTAAAGCCACTTTTGACTTTGGAACGCTTCATACGAAAACCTTGATTGATGATGAGGAAAGGAATTTAGTCCCGGACCTTGCTAAGGGAGGTTGTCGAGACATAGAAGAGCCTTAAAGATCGCATTGTGGGCGTTGTGAAGCTCGTGGAACATCCCGTATTCACAGGATAGAGGGATTTTTTTCCGCGTTTCGCGGGGAACGAGAGGGCCAGGAATCGTAGGTTCCTTCCCCTTCTGTGAGCTAGCCCGGATGATTCATGGGCTTGCAAATTGTTTTGCTAACGTCTACGCCTTCAAGCGTTTACGTTCATTGCTCAAAAAACAGTCTGCGTATTAGCCGTTTTGGCGTTAGCGGCCTGCTGATTTAATCGGTTTGACTCCACTTATTGTTTAACGCCAAGCCATAGGCGACCGCTTACGGAAGAACTGACGCCTTCGGCTAAGCGTTAAACGATTAAATCAGCAGCCCGCTATCGCCAAAACGGCTAAAGAATCATCCGGGCTAGCTGCGTGGAATGGCGGCTAAACTATTGAGGTAGCTGAAAAAAACGCCAAAGGTTTCGTCCACGCTGGAAAGGGAAATTTTTGACGACTTACGCTACGATTAAAACGCGCAGCAATAAAATCGGCATCCCGTGCGGCTGGCATCACAGGCTCCGATCAAGAAACAAAGCACTCGATAATTCGTTTCGGTGTGTGATCAATCCGCATCACAAGTTATGATCATCCAATCGTTAGCACACGCCTGATTCGAACCAAACCAAACCAAAACATAACCACCTTTGATTCCTACATCCTTTCGTCCGATACCTACAATGATCGCTGTCGCAGCGATTGCGATCATAGCGATTGCTTTTGCGATTGGCGGGGTCTCGCGTGATGGAGAGAGCGCCTCTTCGAATTTAGGTCAGCAATCGGTCTCGTCCCTGGAACGACGGCTGACGACGATTGACGGAAATCTGCATTCGTTGGCAAAGCCGAGCATGAGAACTGGCGTTGGTGCCGTTGGCTATCGATCCCTTCCGCAGTCCGATCAGAATCAAGCCCAATGGATTAAGATTGAACTGGCTGAGGAGGTTGTCATCGACCAAATCGTTCTTGTTCCTGCGATTTGGCGTGATTCCAATGGAGGTTTTCGCGCCGATGGATTCCCGCTCGAATTTATCGTCCGAGTGGGTAGCGATAACGATGAAGAAGCGGAAGGTACAATCGTCGCCAGCTATTCGGCGAACGATTCGCTGCTGCCTCGTGTTGCGCCGGTGGTGGTTTCGTTTCCAGCGATTGTGGCCAGATGGGTACGTGTCGAAGCCTCGGTACTCTCGACACGCGGTTGGGACGGGAAGCACATTTTGCAGATGGCAGAGATTTTTGTTTTTAGTGGTCAGCAGAACGTGGCACTGCATCAACGCGTTTACGTTTCGTCGTGCGATCCGGACTCCTTGGGGACGCCGAGACATAAAAATTACCTTGTCGACGGGTTCGTCCCCTATTTGATGGACGCATCCGATGGCGAGCAGAGCCTGGCCTTTGTTGGCAAGGCCGGGAGCGGTGAATCTCCCACGATCACCATCGACCTTGAATCGACTCGTCGTCTCAATGGCATTCGGTTGCACGCGATTGATCTCAGCGATACCGTGCCACAAGCCAAACCAGAAGATTTTGGAATTCCCCGCCGAATGATTGTTGAGGGGGCGAACCGGGCCGATTTTTCCGATGCGAAGCCGTTGATGGAGTATCGTGTCGAATCGGCTTTCGATGCAGGCCCGATCATCATGCGGCGTTTTCCTGACGTGAAATGTCGATACGTGCGTTTCGTCGCCACCGAGCCGTACGACATTTCGTCCGCAGCCTCTCCGCAGGAGACGGCGATCGGTTTCGCAGAAATCGAGATCCTTTGCGACGGATGGAACCTGGCGATGGGCAAGACGTCGAGTGCCAATTTTTTGCCGATGAGCCGGTTGCGTTCCTTGACCACCCTCACCGATGGATACAACCTGTATGGGAGGATCTTGCCGATTCGTCAATGGTTCGGAGAATTGGCAAGACGCCATGACCTGGAAACAGAACGCCCACGGATCGCTGCCGAACTGAAGCAGCGTTATCAGCTTCAGAAAGCAAATCTGAATCGCTTGCGTTGGATGGTTGGATTGCTTGTCTTTGTCGTCGCTTGCACGATCGGGGTGGAACGAGTGATGCGGCGGCGAGCCTTGATAAAAACGCGGGAACAGATCGCCGCCGATCTGCATGATGAACTCGGCGCCAATTTGCACGCGATTGGATTGCTCGGCGATCTGGCGCAAACGGCAACCGAGTCACCTGAGCGATTGAAAGAGATGCTGATACGTATCCGTGAGTTGACTCAACGAAGTGGTGCGGCGGCCAGGTACTGCACCAACATGCTCGAATCGGAAGGTCTTTTTGGAGACCTTGTTGACGACATGCAACGCACTTCGGCACGATTCCTGGCGGATATGGATCATCAACTTACTTTTGAAGGCGAAGACCTATTGCGGCGTTTGAAACCTCCGATTCGCGTCGGACTGCTCCTCTTTTACAAAGAGTGCTTGACGAATATCCTGAGGCACGCCCACGCGACAAGAGTATCCACCTGTCTGAAAACGGACTCAAATGAGTTGCGTCTGATGGTGACGGACAACGGTTGTGGCCTTTCCGAATCTCAACCTGAGCAAATACCAAAGTCTCTTCGTCGGAGAGCCCATCTACTTGGCGCGAAGGTCTCTGCGATTGAGTCTGCTGATAGTGGAACAACGGTAACGCTTCATCTGCGGCTAAACCGAATTACCGTGATTTGAAGACAACGATTGCCGCCCTAAGTGAGAACCCTATGAATAAAATCATCCGAATCATGCTGATCGAAGACAATTCGGAGTACCGGGATGTTATCCGACTCGCGCTCGAGCAAGAGCCGGGGGTGCAACTGATGAGCCATTTCGGTACTGCCGAAATCGCGCTTCGTACACTACAACAGGCTGCCGACGAAGAGCATCCGGAATTGATCCTGCTAGACTTGCGACTTCCGGGGATGGATGGCATTGCGGCGATCCCGGTGATTCGCGAGGCCGCACCGGAGACGAAAATCATCGTGCTGTCTCAATCCGATCGAGAGCAGGACGTGTTGCACGCGATTTCCTTGGGAGCGGCGGGCTATCTCGTGAAGTCCGCAACGCTCGATGAGATCACGGAAAGCATTGCAAGCGTCATCAATGGCGGTGCCCCCTTGGACAAAAGCGTCGCAAAGTATTTGGTGAACGCCTTGCAACCAAAACCGTCGCAGGCGGAAGAGCAATCCCTGCTTTCGGAACGAGAGTTCGAAATCATGAAGCTACTTTCCGAAGGGTTGGTTAAGAAGGAAATTGCCGCAACGTTGGGAATTGGATATTCAACCGTTGACACACACGTCGCGCATATCTATCGAAAGCTCGAGGTCAGCAATGCGCCTTCGGCGGTCGACCAAGCTCATCGACTGGGACTTTTTTCCAACTAACTTTCAGAGATCTATCCGAGGCCTTCATTCTTTGACGCTTCCCCGGCTGCGCCGGGGGAGGTACACCAAGCGTAAACGCTTGTAAAACAAGCACTCAAAAGCGGCACGACCTGGATAGAGAGAGGGGACGGTTTGTTAAAGTCGCAGTTATTCGCACCACCGGGAACGCGGTTCACCTCGTTTGCACGAGCGCATTCTACCTCCGATAGTGATACAATTTGCAGAATTGGCTTTCAAACTGAAATAGGATGATACATAATCAGTTGTCGGCTATACTTGATGATGCCTTTGTTTCATCGAAGGTTCCTTCCCCCGTTCCTACCGCCCGCAAGTGCTGTGTTGCGGTCCAGTCCTCCTGTCGTTTGTCCCCCTATCCTCCAATACCCGGTGTTTCGAATATGCCCCGAACCTGTCTTTCCTTGCATTCAATACGTGCTTTTTTCGTTTGGATGATTTCCGGTTTCTCCGTCTTTTGGATGTCCTCCCAGCCAATTGCTGCCGAGACCTTTGAATTTCAAGAAGGCGATGTCGTTGCCGTTTATGGCAATGGCCTCGCTGATCGGATGCAGCATGATCCCTGGATTGAGACGTACTTACAAAGTCAACTCGAGGGACAAAATGTTCGTTTCCGAAACATGAGTTTCTCGGGTGACATGGTCAACAAGAAGCCTCGCAGTAAAGGATTCACCAACGACGAGGAGTATTTGCAGCATGTTTCGCCGAGTGTTGTGTTCACGTTTTACGGGTACAACGAATCCTTCGCAGGGCCCGAAGGTGCGGATGCGTATCGGGGTGAGTTGGTCGCACTGGTCCAGCGTTATCGTAAGTTGATGGCGGAGAAAGGCGAGCAAGTTCGATTTGTCTTGTTCAGTCCGATCGCTTACCAGAATCTGGATGACCCGCATTTGCCAGAAGGCACGGAATTGAACACCAATCTGGCGATCTATACCGACGCAACGTCCAAGGCTGCCGAGGAGGCGGGGGTGTCGTTTGTTGATCTGTTCTCGCCAACACGGAAACTGTTTGCGAGCACGACGCAGCCGTACACGCTCAACGGCATCCATCTCAACGAGCGAGGATATGAAAAGCTCGCCGAAATCATTTCCGCAGCACTGCTTGACCAAAAACCTCAAAACAAAGAGTCTTTGAGCGATATCTACGCGGCGGTTAAGGACAAGAACTGGCATTGGCACAATCGATACCGAGCCACGGACGGTAACGACATCTGGGGCTCACGTTCGACGCTGAGGTTTGTTGATGGTCAAAGCAATGGGGATGTTCTCAAACATGAACTTGAGATGCTCGACGTGATGACGGCCAATCGTGATGAAGCGATCTGGGCAGCGGTTGCCGGGAAGGAATATGTGATCGATGACAGCAACGTGCCGCCGCCGGTCAAAGTCATCTCCAACATTGGCGGGGGCAGCAGAAGTTCCAATCCCATGAAAGAAGGAAACATCGACTATCTATCGCCCGAGGAGTCGATCGCAAAGATGGACGTGCCCGACGGCTATGAACTGAATGTCTTTGCATCCGAAGTCCAGTTTCCCGACTTGGCCAACCCGGTCCAGATGCAGGTCGACGGGCAGGGTCGGTTGTGGGTGGCAAGTTGGAATTCGTACCCGAAATGGGAACCAGGAACGGAACTCAAAGACAGTCTGATGATTCTCGAGGACACCGACCGTGATGGCAAAGCGGACTCGCGGAAGATCTTCGCGACGGTCCACAACCCGTTGGGATTTGAGTTCTGGGGCGGTGGAGTCATCGTTACTTCCGGCCCCGACTTATTGTTTTTAAAAGACACTGACGGGGACGACATAGCGGACGTGCGTTACCCGTTGCTGCAGGGGCTAGGCACCTCGGATACGCACCATGCGGCCAACAATTTGATCTACGGCCCGGATGGCGGGATCTATTGGCAAAGCGGTATTTTCTTGGTTCACAACCACGAAACGCCGTGGAAACAGAATCTGAATATCGGTGCCTCGGGTATGTACCGGTTTGATCCACGTACGTTTGCGATCACGCCGCACGCCGCCAATAGCCCCAACCCTCACGGGACCAGTTTTGATTACTGGGGTTATTGCTACGCCAATGATGGTACGGGCGGCAAGTCCTATCAAGTGCGGCCCGAAGGCAAAGGGTTCAAGATGCACACCTTGTTGACGAAGGAGTTCCGCCCGGTCGCAGCAAACGCGATTTTGTCCTCGCAACACTTTCCTGATGAGCTGCAGAACGACTTTCTGATTTGCAACACGATTGGATTTCTCGGCGTCAAACAGTATTCGCTCGACCGCGAGGGCGATGGCAAATCGCGAGAATTCGGACAGGTTTGGGGTACTCCGGGGCTCGAACTGATCAACAGCCAAGACCGCAATTTCCGGCCCACCGATGCGGTTGTCGGCGAAGATGGTGCGTTGTACGTTTCGGATTGGCATAATGCAATCATCGGTCACATGCAACATAACATTCGTGACCCTAATCGCGATCATGCCCATGGGCGCATCCTACGTTTGACTGTGAAAGATCGGCCGTTGCAGGAACCGGTCAAGATCGCCGGGGAGCCGATCGAGGCATTGCTCGAAAATCTGAAGCATCCTACCAACGGTGTTCGACATCGCACGCGTGTCGAGCTGAGCGCACGCGATTCCAATGCCGTCATCGCGGCCGCTCACCAGTGGTACAAGGACTTCGATCCGAACGACGAAACGGAAGCCCACCATTTGCTCGAAGCCCTCTGGTTGCATCAACAACACGGTTTCCGCAATGAAGACCTACTCAACTTGCTACTCGAATCGAATGTCCAACATGCGGTGGTTGCAGCGAAGACGGTCAAACACTTTTGGGAGAACGTGGACACGACCGGGGCACAGGGGTTCGCCTCCGAAGCGGAATCGGAGTTCGTGGAGTTCTCTGCTCCAAGACATCTTGACCGTAGAGATCGCAGGACGTACCTACTAGGTTCTCAGATCTATCAACGTGAGTCGCACTGTGCGACCTGCCATCTGACACACGGACAAGGGAACGCGAACGTTTACCCGTCCCTGGTCGATAGCCCTTGGGTGACCGGCGACGAAGAACGATTGGTCAAGCTATCGATGCACGGTCTTTGGGGGAAACTGTCGCTGCACGGAAAGACATTTGATCCCGCTCGCGGCGTCCCTCCGATGACCGCATTCCAATCACTGCTCACGGACGAGGAGTTGGCCGCGGTACTCACTTTTGTCCGTAACACGTGGGGCAACGAGGCCTCACCGATCAGTGCCCAGACCGTCGAACGTATTCGCGCAGAAACCAGCAGTCGTTCGACTTTCTACACGCCCGATGAGTTGCTCAGCGAACATCCGTTCGCACCGGAGTTCATGGATGCAGCCAACGCGGTGGCGGTCGAAGAGTTCTCCAATGAGGCCTTGGAGGCGGGGCTGCTTTCATCGACGCCATCTGAGCTTGCTAGAATCGCGATTGAACGTGGGAACGCTCAGCGGGGCAAACTGGTCTTCTACCAATCCTCGGCGGCCTGCTATGCCTGTCACGATCCACCGGGTGGCGCGGCACGGCTGGGGCCTGATTTGACCACGGTCATGACCCCACTGACTGCCGAACAATTGGTGGACGCCATTCTCCGTCCATCCGCTTTGATCGACAAGGATTTCGCGCAGGTGAGCGTGTTGACCGTAGACGGCAAACTGCTTACCGGTGTCCGCGTCGCAGACAACGATGACGAAATTGTCTTGCGAAACCTGGCGGCTCCCGATCCGATCAAGATCCCTCAGGATGATGTGGAAGAGGTCATCGAATCGAAGGTCTCGTTGATGCCTGAGAACTTGGCACGACAACTCAAAGACCGCAGCGAGTTTGATGACTTGATGAAGTACATCATCGAGATCCGCGAGCGTTGATCGGCAACCGAGCAGACATGGGAATCGTCTAGGCCACCGGCCTGGACGATCGTGGCGACACTGGATCCCTTCACCGGGATTGAGTTCGCAATCAATTTAATCACTCTTCGTAACGAGACATTGGAACGCATGACGCAATTTTCGAGAATATTTCAAGGCAGCATATTCGTGGGGCTCCTGATAGGGACGTTATCCGCACAGGCAGAACAGGCGTCCGCTACCCCTGAGACCCAGGAACAAAAGGCGGCGGAAGTTGGGTTTACCACCATTTTCAACGGTGAGAATTACGACGGCTGGTATATCAAGCTGAAGGAGGGTGACGAAGCGTTAGGTCAGAAGGTCTTCGCGATTGATGATGGGATGATTCATGTCTTCGATGATAGTTGGCCCGATGAAATTGATCTCAATAAGGGAACCGATGGAACGATCGGGATGATTTACACCAAGAAAAGTTACTCCAGGTACCATCTCAAATTCGACTACAAATGGGGCCGCAAGAAGGCCAATTATTTTGACAAGTGGCCGTGGGACGCTGGGGTTTACTATCACATCTCCGATGACAAGGTTTACCCTACCGGGATAGAATTTCAGATTCAATACTTACCCAAGGACGATCGAAATCGTACAGGAGATCTCATCAAGGTTCCCGGGCAGGAGTATGACTGGTATTTTAATCCGGAAAACAGCCAGTATTTGCATCCCGATGATGGGGGGATCCTGTTCACGAAGCAAAAGTCTTACGTAGGAAGAAGTTGGCTATATAACGCAAAAGTAACTCGCAACTTTAACGCCCTCAATGACCAATGGAATTCCTGCGAAATCATCGTGATGGGCGGAGAGTATGCGATTCATAAGCTGAACGGTGAAGTCGTCAATATGGCTTTTAACCTTAAGCCCGGTGAAGGGATCATTGGGTTTCAGTCCGAAACGGCAGAAATCCTCTACCGAGACATTCGGATCAAGGAATTCGACGAGAGCGTGCCTGCAGAAACCTTCCTGAATCCTCGCTCGGAAGCGAAAGCGGCGAAGTAACTTCATTCCTGCGGACTCTGTGCGATCACGGGCGATCACGGGCGATCACGGGCGACTGTGTCCCTGTTCGATGATTTCGGCAAGTTGTTGTTTGAGGCGATCGGCAACCTTGGGGTGGTCTTGGATCACGTCCTTCGTTTCGGCCGGATCATCGTTCAGGTTGAACAGTTGGAACCGAGGTACCTTCGTGTTGGTAAGCTCCGTCTCGACAACGATATTGCGAGCTTTCTTCTTGTCGTATCGGTGCAACTTCCATGGCCCGGCACGGAAACCATACGTCCCGCTGCTGCCGTTGTCCTGTTGGACGAGGTGGTCGCGGCCTTTGGCATCCCTTTCACCTAAGAGTGCGCCGAGGACATTGAAGCTGTCTAGACAAGCGTCGTCGGGAAGTGGCTGCTCGGCGAGAGCGGAAAGACTGGCCGCGAGATCGATCGTGCAAACCAGTTCGTCACTCACACCCGGCTGGATGCGACCTTTCCAGCGTGTGATCAGCGGTGTTCGCGTTCCGCCTTCATAGATGCTGTATTTGCCACCCGAGTAGGGACCGGCGGCGCGGTGATTGCCGATCTTCTCGATCGCCTCATCCTTGTAGCCATCGTCTAGCACTGGGCCATTATCGCTGCAAAAGACGACGAGTGTGTTTTCGGCTAGTTTCAGTCGATCGAGGGTCTTCATCAATTCGCCAACGCACCAGTCGAGTTCGATGATTGCGTCACCACGGAAGCCAAGCGATGTCTTTCCTTGAAACCGTTCGTGCGGCATGCGAGGCACGTGGATGTCGTGAGCAGCAAAGAACAGAAAGAACGGCTCGGCCTTATGCTGTTCCATAAACTCGACGGACTTTTCAATCCATTTATCGGCAAGATCTTCATCGCGAAAACGTGCGGCATGACCGCCAGTGTAAAAGCCGATCCGACTGATGCCGTTGTGGATTGTTGAATTGTGACCATGTGACCAATCCATTTTCAGTGTGCTACGGTGCGAGATGCCGGTGGGATGTTCCGGGCTTGGCCTTTTGTTGCCCACCCACAGTGGGTCGGCTGGGTCGAGATTAGGAACTCGGTGATCATGAACATAAACCTGGGGTACGCGATCGTTTGTCGTTGGCAACAGAAAGCAAGTGTCGAATCCGATTTCCAGCGGACCTGGTTTCAGGTCGCCATTCCAATCAGGGCCATTTTCTCCACCGAGTCCAAGGTGCCATTTGCCGATCACTGCCGTGGCATAACCGGCCCGCTGAAGCAGTGACGCGACGGTTTCCGTTCCCGGCTTGATGATCGCTGGCGCATTGGGCGGTGCAATGCCGGTGCGGTCGCCACGAAAAGCATAGGTCCCCGTCAATAGTGAGTACCGCGTTGGCGTACAGGTGGATGCTGAGCAGTAACCGCTGGTGAATCGCAAGCCTTCGTCGCTAAGCCGATCAATATTGGGCGTCGTAAGCGACTTCGCGCCGTAGCAGGAAAGATCGCCGTACCCGAGATCGTCTGCGATGATGACGATGACGTTCGGTTTTTCTGCCCGGGCCGATACCGTGACCAGCAGAAAGACGAACAGGGTAAGCATTCGGGAACGTGGCAACCGGTTGGTCTTCATCTTCGTTTTACTCTTGGTGATTCGCTTGGCGGTCGTAGGAAAACGTCTGAAATTATATCCTATTTGAGCCTTCTCAAGCACTGGCTTGTTATCAGCTACGGTGTGCAAAATTACAGGTTGTGGCTGCGGGGTCAAACTTGGCTGATACAAACCCGTGTTGGTACTTCACGCCGTCGAAACCGCTGGGTCCGGCACCGACGGAAGGCCACCGTCGGACGATTTTGCCCATACATTCTTCTCCAGCATTGCTGCACTACCCGTTAGCGTGCAGAATGCAACATCGGCCGCATCGCGTCCGACGCCGATGCGTACGAGACCGAGAGTGGATGCCAAGCGTGTCGGATCGAACAAGTACCAATGGCCATCCAAGAACGCTTCGATGAATCCATGATAGTCGGGCGGCTGCAGATTGACCGCATACCCAGATACATAGCGGGTTGGAATGCCGACTCCTCGGCACAGACTGATTGCTAGATGTGCGTAGTCACGGCAAACACCTGTCCGTTGCAACAAAACATCGGACGCGGTCGTCGTCGCGGTCGTGGTGCCGGGAACGTATTCGAGGTGGCTGTTGACCCAATCGCAAATTGCTTGGACACGCCCGAAGCCTGGACTCAATTGACCGAACTCCTCGAATGCAAACTTCGCCAAAACATCGCTTTCACAATATCGGCTTGGATTCATGTAGGTCAAAACTTCAGGCGGCATTTGCGAGGCCTGGGATTCGCTAACGTTACTTGGTTGTTCAATCTCCGATGTCAAATCCACGGTCGCCTGATAAGTGATCGACATTTGACACGGTTGAACAACCATTCGCTGAAGGCGGTTGCCATCGAAGCCGATTTGGCAGTTCTCGACGTTGATCGCTGGATCGAAGGTCAACGTTTCGTTGCTCACCACTTGGTGCGGCGTCGTCGCCGCCGTGATCTTGAGCAGAAAGATCGTTGGTTGACGAACCTCATAGACGAGTTTGCTGCCGATCTGTATTTGCGTCATTCGCTGTCCTTTCATGCGGCATGGGTTTCTCGTCTGCGTCTATCTATCGCAGGCGGGAAGCCATTGCCACGTTCATTGTTAGGTGGTAGGGAGAAGGGGGGAAGCCCATTGCATCGGCAGGTTGTGAACGGAATCAGAAAGAGCTCGGGTCCAGTGCGAAATCGTATCCATCAAATCGACTTCCGTGTAGCGATGAAAACGCGGAGCCGAATCGCCGTTGACAAGCACCGCCACGTCGATCGGATAATCCACATCCGTCACACTTGTGCGAGTTGCATCGAAGGCCAAAAGCGCAAGAGTGATGGCTGATGGCAGCGGCGTATCGGTCGTCAGTAACCGGTCGAGAATCGGCTTTCCGTAATAGGTGCGCCCGATAATGAAGTAGGGAGAATCCATTGCGACTTCGACCCAATTGCCTTCGGGATAGACGTAAAAGAGTTGCGGGCTCTCGTCGGCTGGTAATCTACCACCGATGATTGCGTGCAGGTTGAAGGCGTGATGGGTGGCGGCGAGTGCCGGCCCATCTTCCGCTTTCACTCGCCGCAATTGGTCGCCAAACAGGTTGGTGAATTGGTACAAGCGATCGCGAACGACATCCTCGCCTCGGAGTGCTTCATCAACATAGGTCAACGTTTTGTCGCGAACCGATCGTAGCCCACTGGTCATCGTAAAGAGTGCTTGCCCCGCATGCTGGAACTCCGCAAGTTTCCGCTTGTTGACCTGCTCGCTACCGCGAACGATCCGGGTGTCGGCGAGCGCGACAATGCCATCGTTGACTTTGATTCCGACACAGAACGTCATACTAAATTCGATTTACGAGTTGAGTGGTTGCTAGAGAAGACGGTAGGAAGACGGTGTACTGCACATCCTGCGCCAAACCGCGGGGTAGGCTGCGCCAAACCGTGGGGTAGGCTGCGCCAAACCGTGGGGTAGGCTGCGCCAAACCGTGGGGTAGGATTTTGCCCTACTTACGAGGAACGTAACGCAGTTTGGACGGCTACGCCATGGCATTACTTCGTGAGCACCGCGACGCGTTGGATCAGATTTGCCGAGTCGACAGGTTTCGCCATGAACTCGGTGCAGCCGACCGCAATGGCTTTTTGGACTTCATCCGACGTTGCTCCGGCCGTTAACGCGATGATCGGCATCGTGAAACCCTGGTCGCGAAGTCGTTCCGTGGCTGCTCGCCCGTCCAAAACCGGCATTTGCATGTCCATCAAAATGCATGCGAATGGACGTTCTTCACTTTCCGCCTTGATAACAGCTTTTACCGCATCGGCACCGTTCACCGCTTCGGCTACCTCGGCCCCCGCACGAGATAGAATTCGAGTGGTGACCATTCGCACATCGCGGGCATCGTCAGCAACGAGAACACGACAACGGAGTTGCTCTAGCTTTCCAGAACTGGTCGACTCTGGCTTCAAGTCTGCTGCGTTTGGCATCACCAAGTTGCCAGAGCTTTCCACTGGCAACAGCAACGTGAAGCAACTTCCTTTCCCTTTAAAGCTCTCGACCGTAATGTCACCACCAAGGATTTTGGCGAGACGTTTGCTGATGACCAATCCCAATCCCGTTCCTTCGACGCCGACGATCTTTTCATCGTGCACTTGGCTGAACGTTTGAAATAGTCGGGACAGATTATCTCGAGAGATTCCGATTCCTGTGTCGATGATTCGAAAGCGTAGATGGTCTCGGTCGGGCGAAGTCATGTCCACCACAACTCTCACGCTGCCTTTGGGAGTGAACTTGATTGCATTGCCAATCAAATTGACCAGGATTTGCTCGACCCGTGAACGATCGCTGTGAATTCGTTCGACGACGGGGCTTGCAAACTCAAACGTCAACGGAATACCATTTGAATCGCTACGATGCCGCATCAATTCGCTGATGTCGGCCAACATTGGCACGAGGCTAAAGCGTGCCTTGCGGACTTCCAGTTTGCCGGCTTCCACTTTGGACAAGTCCAGGATATCGTTGATGATACCGAGCAAGAATCGGCCGTTTCGGATAACGGTTTCGAGGTGTTCGGCTTGTACCTCTTTCCCTTCACGCACGTCTCGAAGCGCGATGTCGCTGAATCCGATGATGGCCGACATTGGCGACCGAATTTCGTGACTCATATTGGTCAGGAACTTACTCTTGGCCAAACTGGCTTCTTCCGCCGCTGCACGAGCCGTTTCTAGGTAATTCTCGGTTTCTTTGCGTCCGGTCACATCCGTCATGTAAAGAGCCGCGCCTCCTTCGACCGGAAAGACACGGGCATCGTACCAGCGATTGCGTGTTTGGGAGAAGTATTCGGTTGTTTCGCCTCGCTGCGAGCGACGCACGCGGTCGAGTACCGACAGCAGCGGAGATTCTAGTTCGTTCGCAAACAATTCTTCATAAGACCGACCCACTAAGTTCTCCGATAGCTTGGTCAAATGGTGTGCGGCCCGATTGGCAACCTGGATCACGCCTTCCTGGTTGAAACTCACAAACGGATCGTCACTTCGTTGGATCACTTCGGAAATGATGGCGCGTGAAGCGGAAAGTCTCTGCTCCGTTTCTTTCCGAGCGGAGATATCGTTGATCAATGAGATGCAGCATTCGGGATTCCCATCCACATCCAACCGCAGTGAGGTCGTCAGATTGATCCAAACAACGTGGCCATCGCGATGGAGATAGCGTTTTTCCATCGAGTAGCCGGGGATTTCGCCGCGTTTCATTTGAGCAAATTGGACCAAGTCAATGTCCAAGTCATCGGGATGCGTGATCTCTTGGAACGTCTTGGAGAGCAATTCTTCACGCGAGTATCCAACGATCTCACACAGTTTTTCATTGACGCGAAGCCATTCGCCATCCAACCCGACATGCGCGATTCCGATCGCTGCGTTCTCAAAGGTGCTGCGATATTCCGCTTCGCTACACTCGAGAATTCGCTTTGCTTGGACAACGGCGGACACATCATTCTGTGCGCCAATAAAGTGCGTGACGCGTCCTTCGTCATCGGTAATGGGTGTGATGATGAGATCGTTGTAGAACTCGGTGCCATCACGGCGATAGTTCAGCAATGTCACGCGGCACTCTCGACGCGCGGCAATTGCATCACGGATCTTTTGAACGTCAGCGGGGTCCGTACGTGGCCCTTGCAAAAATCGGCAATTGCGGCCGATGATGTCGTTTGGTTGGAAGCCCGTCAGACTATAAAAACCTTTGTTGGCGTAAACGATCGGTAGGTTTTCGGCTAACGCGTCGACAATGATGAAGCCAGTGCTCGCTGCGTCGATCGCTCGCGTCCGCAATCGCAGTTGCTCTTCGGCCGCACGCATCAATGTGACGTCATAGAGTGTGATCGCCGCAGCGGAAACACGTTCGTAGTCGTCTAGCACCGGGGTGACACGAATTAACAATGTGAGCTTCTTGCCGAGAATGGTCGCAGAGATTTCTTTTGGAGCGACTTCTCCCTTACGCGACAGTTCGCGAACCAAGACATCACAGGGATCAAATACCGAATCAGGCAATACATCGGCAAGCTCAACGTTTTTGGAGACATCCAAAGCGTTGCCGAAAAGCTTTGTGGCACCCCGATTCCAACTTGTCACACGACCCGTCAACTCAACACCGATGATCGCGTCCGTACTATCCGAAACGATTGAGTTCAGCTTGCGGATCTTGTCCGCGGTGTCTTTGACGGATTTCAGGTTGGTGATGGTCAACAGGACGCCGGAGCGATCACGATAGGGTGTCGCTCTCAAGAGCACCGGATCCGCTCTTCGATCGGTCGCCTCGACCTCGACCGGTTGATTCGTGTCGCGGACGCGCTGAGCGATCTCGATGAGGTCGGCGCCTTCGAGGGCATGCGCATAGTTTGTCAAGGATTCCCCTTTTACGCCTTTGCCTCGGAGCAACAAAATATCTTCTGCAGCAGGTGTGACCCGACGGATACTCATCTCCCGATCGACGAGGACCATTCCAACGTCACTTTCACGCATGACGCTTTCCAGGTCGGTCGTCAGTTCGGTCAGCAATTGGAGCCGACGCGAACTTTCCGAGTGGGTCGTATGTAATTCTTCGTTGACGCTGTGCAGCTCTTCGTTCGTGCTTTGCAGTTCCTCGTTGCTGCTGGTTAGCTCTTCGTTGCTCGATTGTAGTTCCTCATTCGTCGTCTCGACTTCTTCGATCGTTGCTTGCAAGTTCTCTCGCGTGTAGTCGAGTTCCAGTTCGAGCATTCGCACTTGCTCTTGAAGCAATGCGATCTCCGACGCTTCGTTGCCATCCATTGCCGCTAGCTTCGGAGGTACCAACGAAATCTCTCGATTGGCTGCGTTGTTTTGCGGATCAACCGCCGACGGCAAGAAAAGCGAGTTTTCCGTTGACGAAGATGTCGAGTTGATGCGGAGCAAATAGTGGGTTTCAGAAATATTGGAATGATGAAACGCTTCGACCCGTAACTCAACTCGCTCACCCTGTAAGATGGCCGATTCGGTCTCGACAACTTTTTGGCTGGTATGCATGCGTTGCAGAAGAACCATCAAAGGCAAACGCAACGGTTCGGCGAGCATATCCTCGACGGTCCCGCTCAATCGTCCCGCTTGCCGAACGGTGAATCGGGAGACATCCCCAAAGACTTGCAGCGGTTGCAACGAGTGGTCGAACAAGATTCCGGGCGGCGCGTATTCTTCCAGTATTCGGTCGTAGGACATCACGAGCGCTGGAGATGGTGCACGAGATGGTCTTGGACGAATCGAAAGAGCGGCGTTGGTCGGTGGACGTTTGCGAAGTTTCAAATCCAGCGGTAATCGCGATTCGCGTTCTTTTTGGAATAGCCGCCAGTGTTTGTCGAGTGTCGCGAACTGCTCTTCCACGTTCCCAGGTGTTTCGCTCGGACCGAGCCACAGCACGCCTCGCGTCCTCAAGGCATGTGTGAATGCAGAAAGCACACTTTCCTGCGCGTCTTCCAGCAGATAGATCAACAGATTCCGACAGGTGACCAGGTCCATGTTCGTGAACGGAGCGTCTTGCAGCACATCGTGGCGTGCGAAAACGATCGAATCACGGACACTTTTGATGATTTCGAAGCCATCGGGGTGCTGCGTGACAAACTGATCCCGGAGGTGTTTCGGAATTTCCGTGATCGACTCGGCGGGGTAGACGCCTTGCTGTGCATATCGGATCGCGTCGGGATGCACGTCAGTCGCAAATATCTTTGTGGCAAATTTTGCCCCCCGTCTCTGCTTCTCCTCCTGGATCAGCATTGCGATGCTGTACGCCTCCTGACCGGTCGCACAACCGGCGATCCATACTCGCAATTCATCGTCCTCCTTTTTCGATGAGACAAGCGTACGGAGACAACGTCCAGACAGCCGTTGGTATCCGTCTGGATCGCGAAAAAAACGAGTCACGCCGATCATCAAATCGTCGGCCAATCGCGATAATTCTCTGGGATCATTGTCAAGCAAAGCGACATAACGGTCCAACTCGTCTGTCTTGCTCAACATCATCCGACGCGACAGTCGTCTGGAAAACGTTCCGTGTTTGTAACGTCCAAAATCAACGCCACAGCATCCTTCTAATCTTTTGTAGATCGGATCGAGATCGTTGCGTTCGATCGACGGCGCTCGGCGCGCAACAACCTCCTCAAGTGACGTTCCTTCCGCAAAGGCAGTCAATGCCTCGGCGATTTCGGGGACGGGCGCGACAATGTGTACGGACTGAGTTTTGATGGCGTTGAGTGGCATGCCATTGAACTGAGCCGAGTCCTCGTCCTGACACAGCACCAAACCGCCCGCTTGCCGGACGTCCAGAATACCGTGACTGCCGTCGCTGCCGGTCCCCGAAAGGATGACCGAAGCGATCGGCCGATCGGATTGCTTTGCAAGGGAATGGAAGAACCGATCAATGGGCAGGTTCAACTCGCCATCGTCGAATCGCTCCAACAACTTCAGCCGATCATCGTCCAGTTCGACGTGCTTTCCAGGTGGCATCAAGTACACGGTGTTGGGCTTTAACGTTGTGCCCTCCGTCATCTGGACCGTGGTCATATTCGTTCTGCGGCCTAATAATTCGGCCATGTGGCTTTGATAATCTGGCGATAGATGCTGAATCACGACAAAAGCGGCACCCGTGTTTTCGGCCACCTGCTCAAATAGACATTCTAGTGCCGTCAGACCACCCGCGGACGCACCGATACCGATAATGCAACGCGGGGTCTTCGTGATGTCACGGTGAAATGTTTTCGTATTCTTGGAGGGTTGGTTCATCAGGGACTTGTCTGGATCGATGCAACGTGGCGTTGGCCTCAAGCCCGCGTGTCCATAATCACTCGCTGCTGGCGTGTGGACAAAAAATCATGGACGAGCTGGCAAATCGTATTTGCGGAATGGTAATGGCCGCCACGCAACTCGCGTGCCCAAGACGAATTCGCAGGGAGCGGACGGCTTCTGCACGCTCCGAGCGATTGCGGCCGATTGAAAAAGCGGCCGGTTGGAGGATCGTTAACCACGATGGTTGTTTACCGTACAGTCGCACGATTGATCCGAACGAATTGAACACGACTTGGCAAATTCACAGAAGATGCTTCGTCACCACTCGCTGATAGCCGGTAAAATCATGAGACCTCCCATGGCCGACGCCTCAAGGTTTGCGAAACCGGATGGGAAGGGCTGGTTGGAAGCCAGACCCACAAAACGATTCAGTTGCGATCAAGGCGATTTCCGCGACGAGTTCGTCGATCTCCGATCGGTGATGATCGAACTTAGTCTTTGCCTTGGCAACTTCTCGATGCCGGGCAAAACTCAACATTTCTTCAATCTCGATTGTTGCTCCACCCGTTTCAAAAGTGCTGAGCATTCCCTTGAGTTTGTGTAGGCCGGAAGCAGCTTGGTCGGACTTCCCAGCACACAACGCTTGATCGGTCTCGTTGATAACTTCAGGAAGGTCTGCCGATGTAATCGCAGCCATTTCACGAAGTAAGCCCTCGTCTCCACCCAGTCGCGAAATCGCCTCTGCGAATCGAGGTATGAGCTGTTTCGATTTTATCACCGATCGTTCCCTTTACTGAATTATATTATTTGACCATGACTTCTTCTGCCGGATGACCCTACCAAGGTTTGATCTTCCAGCCCACGATCAATCCCAAGCCGAACGCCCAAACGGCGGCAACTTCAGGTTTTTCTTTTGCGTAGTCTTTTGCTAGGCCGAACAAGTCTTTCGCTGGCTCGGAAACGTAATGGTCTTTGAATTCGCGTGCACCGGTCGCAAGACTGTCTGTCGCATCGTTGACAAGTTCGCGAGCCACACCTTTAACGTGTTCGGTTGATTTGGTCGTTTCAGACATTCCGTCATTCCTTTTTGGGGGTAGAGATAGAGATTCCGTATTTTGAACGCAGGCTGGAAGCCTACGCCACGAAGAATTCCGTATTTTGAACGCAGGCTGGAAGCCTACGCCACGAAGAATTCCGTATTTTGAACGCAGGCTGGAAGCCTACGCCACGAAGATCAGGTTGTTTTTTTGATTGGATGATTGAGCGTTGCTTATTAAGCGTTGCTTTGCGTGTCCTGCGTTGTCCAATCCAACGCAATGCCAAAGCAAAGCCCATGCCATTAAAATTCGCATGCGTATTTGGGCGTGCATCAGCTGGAGGCCTGCTATTCGCTGGCTGCAATCGAGGCAGCATGAATGAATAACGCTCAGCTAGGATGAACATTCCAGATGAACATCCCATTCGTGTCTCGTGATCCACAACGCTTTTTACGACTCATACGCTCTCGCACTTCATCGGCACATGTTTTGCAATCTTGGTCAAGACTGGATGTCTTTAGACACATGTCCCCACAAACACAGGATGCAGGAAATTGATTACGAAAAGAGAAATGAGCGGCAAATGGGATTCGATCGTAGGATCGGTCAAGAAGAGGTATGGACAGATCACCGACGAGGAATTGGCACAAGTTGAAGGCGATCTCAACCAACTCTCCGGATTGATCCAGCAAAAGGCCGGCCAGTCCCGTGAACAGGTCGAAGCATTTTTGGACGAGTGCTGCGAAGGATCGTTCGTCGATCAAGTGAACGCCATGGCCGAGAACGCAAGTGAAACGATACGTGAAGGCTATCAACACGTTACCGAGACTGCACGACATGGATATGATCACTCCGTCAAAGCGTTGTCACGGCGACCGATTGAATCGATTGTTGCCGCGGCAGGAGTTGGTGTGTTGCTCGGTGTCATGGTAGGCATTTCTATCGGAGCCCGACGTGAACGCGAATTGTCATGGCGAGAACGCTGGAGTCGCTAGTCGGTGCACGTGGGATTCCAGCCTGGGGCCGTGCAACTGCCGGACTATCCGCAGGCTGGAAGCCTGAGCGAGCCGAACAACGGCTCGACCAAGCACGTGCAACTGCCGGACTATCCGCAGGCTGGAAGCCTACGCCACGGGGGTGGGGGCGCGTCGTTTGAGGATGGAATCGATTTTGGATCGTGTTTTCGAGTAAGACGTGGTCATGCTGGTTGCACCCGCTTTGCGAAACTTGACGAAAAGCTTGTCATGGTTCTTGAATTTGCCGAGACAAGAGACAAGGATGGGGCCGACGTATCCTTCACCACGAATCGATTTGCAAAGATAGCGGGCTTGCGCAAATCCGCCTTTCGGTAAGACGATAATCACAACGGCGGCAGGTTCGCGTTGCACAATCTGTTGTCCAATCTCTTGAGGAAGCATGTCGTCTTCGATGTGGTCGAGCTGGTAATGTCCGACGCCACCGATGCGTAGTAGGTTCAATAGCAATGTTTCGCTGAAGTGATGGGAAGTACAACCGATGATCGTCGGAATCGATGGATCGTCGTAAACGCTAGACCCAGGCTTATCTTCGAGCTTCTCTACGGGCATTTCTACGGGTATTTCTACGGGTATTTCTTGGGGCACTTCTTTGGGCACTTCTTTGGGCACTTCTTTGGGCACTTCAGCGGTAGAGTGGACGTGTTCTTTAAGTTGCGAAATAAGCCCGCCAGCCAATGCTAACAAGCGATCGGCGTCAGCGCTGCTGAGATGCTCGTTGTTGTGATCAAGTCGGATGCGTTTCAGCGCCGGGATGATAACTTCATCGCATGTAGCATCAAAGTCGTTCTCGTTCACATGCTGGAATAGCATCTGCTTAGCGCGATGATGGTCGCTCGCAAGCAGTCTTTGATAGAAACGCATAGCCGCTTTGATCTCGACTTCTTCACCAAACAGGGTGGATAGCACTTTAAAACGAGGCACATACCGACCCAAGACCACCAGACAAACCGTCAGTGGGGTCGACAGCAGTAGACCGACGGGTCCCCAGAGCCAGCCCCAAAACACCGCTGCGACAATCACGGCGACGGCCGAGATGCCTGTGCTGGCCCCGTAGAGCCAAGGTTCGAGAACGTTGTTGCTCAACAATTCCATTGTGATAATGAGGGTCAGTACGGCGAGTGCTACGCTGTAGCCGGGGAAGACCGACAAGGCAATCGCCATTGGAAAGACGGCTGCAGTGGTGGGGCCGATGTACGGCACGAAACGCAGGCACGTTGCCAACACACCCCATAGGATCGCATTGGGAAAGATGCCGTCCTCGGTCAACGTTCCGCCGATGATGAGCAGACCAACTGAGAGGACAAAACCATAAGACGTATTCACGATGGATTGCGCGATTAGATACCGGCTGATTCGACCGGCGGCCTCATCCAACGCATCCGTCGTCGTCACATAGTTACCGTGACTGACAATCGAAATGGTTCGGTCTCGCAAATCTTCACGATGGACGAGCATGAACAGAGCGAACACGCTTACCAAACCCGCTGTTGCAAGTGGACCTAGAACGGTGCCAGCCGTCGTTGCCCAACTTGCAAGCGAATTGCTGTCGTTTACCTCTTGAACGTAAATGGGTGAAGCGATGGACTTGCCATCGGTTGCCTTGTCAACCGATCCTGTCGGAGTGGGTAATAACTCATCGGTCCATCTCTGTAGGAATGACCTGTCTTCCTCTATTTCCGTTTTTAGCTCTTCCGTCCCACCCATCGCGTCGGAGACCTCCTCTGCAAGTTCTCCCAGTGACCCACCAACCCCAGAGGTCATCCCAGCCACGCTTCGAGCTTTTGAGACGAGTTCACCTTTGTGTTTTGGCAGGTCACTGACCAGTGTCGTCAGCTCACGACCGATCAATGTGAATCCACCCGCCAAAAACAGGAATGCTAATACAGCTGTAGAAACAACTGCCATCACGTTCGGAATGCCCCATCGTTGCAATCGATTGACAATGGGGCTTAGCAGGAATGACAACAACAATCCGAGTGCTAGCGGGATAAACACATCACGAGCGAAGTACAACGCGGCGACCGTCAAGATGACTGCCAGCAATTGTGCGACGGCGGCGATGGTCGCAAGATCCGATTTAGGGTTCGTCATTCAATGTTTCGTGGATGGAAAGATTCCTCGTTGCTTACGGCATGGATGCAAGAACGCCTCCGGCGACGAGACGGCGGATTGATCCTTTCGCCGGTTCGTCGCGACCGTCAAAGCGAGCGAGAGGGCTCGCCTTTTCGATGGCAATGATAAGCAGCCTACTTATTTCTTGTAGGCATCGCGTAGGTCTCGAACTTTGTCGTGACCAGCTTTCACCTTTGCGTACTGTTCCGTTAGAACATCGTTCATTGCACTTCCAGCCGTTTCCTTCAGCACATCCTCGTACGCTTCTTTGATGTGGTCTTCGCCACGCTCGGCTTCGATCAGGATCACGTAGGGATCGCCACCGTTGATCTTGCTTCGGATATTGATCCAAATGCGGTGGGTCTTGGCGGCAACGCTGCCATCGTCTTCGGCATCATCGCCGTTGAAGTCGACGTAATTTTGTAATTCGCTGGCCATCGCGGATCGTTCGTCACCGAGTTCTTTGAAGAGTACCTTCAGTCTAGAGTCATCAATCTCCTCTGCAGATTCGTGAAAACCGTTGTAAGAGTCGATGTTGGCGCGAATCAACTTTTGAAGCTTTTGAATGGTGTTTTCATTGAGGTCGGTTTTTGTTTCGAGTGCCATGGTTTATTCCGGGTAAAATAGAGATGTTTTAAAAAGCACTCGCGACGTTGCGGCGCTGGTTATTACTGAACGCAAACACCGTGCCGCATGCAGTTGGCCGCTAGCGTCCCACGGTTTGGGCCCTTTCGAGTCGTAGGACTGTTTGCTCATTGATCGAACTGAGTTCAAAACGACCACCGAACGGCTAAGCCTAAAAGCAAGGCTCTTTCGAAGCATTTGTGGGTTAGTAGGAAGTTGAGGAAGTTGTTTTTGAGGCATGGAAATAATTTTCCTTTAGGATTTGCAACTCCCTGGTGGTTTGTCAGAGTAAGTTTGTCCGGGTAAAATCGAAACGCCCTGTCAAACGGAGGTAAGGAGCGACTTCCCTACGGATAACTGGGGCAGACCGGGAAGGAGTCTTCGTCACGAAAACGCACCGTCGACGCTGTTTTGCTTCCGTTTAGCGGTTGGTTTGGATGCGTCTGGCTACCGCTGCGGAGTTCGCTGCGTAAAATGAGAAAGTCAACGCACGGCTTCAATCCGATGCCCTAGAATGAATAGCAAGCCTGCTAAACTCAAAACTCGAAGACGCAAAAAATAGACTGGTGGGACGTCCATTTAGAAATAAACGGAATGTTTATTCCACGGGTCCGTGATAGGTCGATTGGGCGAATCAGGTTGCCGTTGAGAGGTTCGCGGTACTTTTTATATCATGCAGCAAAAAAAGATTATGGAACAAGGACTTATGAAATATTTTGGAAGCACGTGGATGAGCTCGTACCAGCGTCGATTTTCAATAGGGTTTGCGATGGCCTTCGTATTGGGCATGGCAGCGATTCAAGCTGCAGCCCAGACCCCCCCCAATATTGTCTGGATCTTTTCGGACGACCATTCCTACCAAACGATTGGAGCCTATGACGGCCCTCTTGCATCTTTGGATCCATCGCCGAACATTGACCGGCTTGCACGTGAGGGCATGCGTTTTGATCACGCTTACGTGGGCAATTCAATCTGTGCACCGAGTCGCGCCACGCTGCTGACCGGTAAGCACAGCCATAGGAATGGGAAATACGGTAACCAAGGCTCGTTTGACCATGACCAGCAGCAGTTCCAGAAAATCCTACAGAAGAACGGCTATCAGACCGCGATGGTTGGCAAAATTCACCTGAGCGGAAAGATGCAGGGTTTCGACTACTGGGAAGTGCTCCCGGGTCAGGGGAAATATTACAGCCCCGATTTTGTCACCGAAAACGGAAAAACGACGTACCCGGGGCGTTATGTGACCGACGTCATCACCGAACGCACGTTGAACTGGTTAGAAAACGAGCGTGAGAAAGACAAACCGTTCATGTTGATGGTGCACCACAAGGCGCCACATCGAAACTGGCATCCCGCCGACCGCCACATGGACCTCTATGAAGACATCACGATTCCGGAACCGGCCAATCTCTTCGATGATTATGCCACCCGTGGAACGGCCGCCCACAAGCAGGATATGACGATCGAGAAAACCATGAGCATGAAGGGGGACTTGAAGATCGGAAACAAAACCCCACGCTACAAGAAACGGAATGATTGGTTTGCGGAAAACAAGCCGGAAGGCCGAGAACTGGTTCAATGGAAATACCAAACCTACATGAAGGATTACCTTCGCTGCACCTGGGCGGTCGATGAAAGCGTCGGAAAAGTTCTTCAGGCATTGGAAGATCAGGGGCTGCTTGAAAACACCATTGTGATGTATTCGTCCGACCAGGGTTTCTATATGGGTGAGCACGGCTGGTTCGACAAACGCTTCATGTATGAGGAATCGTTTCGTACTCCCCTGTTGGCACGCTGGCCTGGTAAGATCAAGCCAGGATCGGTCAATACCGATTTGGTACAGAACATTGACTTCGCGGAGACCTTTCTCGATCTAGCCGGTGCTTCGATTCCTGATGATATGCAGGGAGAATCGCTCGTTCCGCTGCTGAAAGGAGAAACGCCGAATGACTGGCGAGACTCGCTCTACTACCACTACTACGAATATCCAGCAACACACAGTGTCCGCCGCCATGAAGGGGTCTTCGATAAACGTTACAAGCTAATCCGCTTTTACGGCAGGGATGTGCCTGAAGGTGAAGAGTGGGAATTGTACGACCTAAAATACGATCCGTCCGAGATGAATAATGTCTACGGCAATCCAGAATATTCAGCCACCGTTGAGAAATTGAAGAACGAGCTGAGCCAACTGAGACAACTCTATGATGTTGAAGATGGCAAACAATAAAATAACGTCATCATGAACCGCCCACATTAGAGTGCTCGGTTTAATCCTTTCCGCTTCTTTGTCGATTTCAGTTTGATTTGATGGCCTCGCAGGCCGTCTGATTCGGCGGTCAGACTGATGTCACCCGGTTTGTTTTTTTTCGAACGAACAACCACAAGACAAAGACCATTGAAGACCTTATGGTTCACGGCTTGAAAGGATTCATGACTGGTGGGATCGCCGTTGCCCACCGCAATGATTTCTCCGGGGCCTTCAAGGGTGAACCGAACTCGGTTGTCGGATCGTGGCACGAGCAGTCCCTCAATATCCGAAACTTGAACGCGGACAAACGACAGGTCCCTTCCGTCAGCAGTGATCACCGTACGATCGGCCACGAGTTCGATCTTGGCCGCGTCGTCTGTCGTTTTTACACTCGATTCCGCCCATGGTTTCCCCTGATTGTACGTGACCACTTTCAACTCACCAGGCTCGTAGACGATCTCGTCCCAACGCAAACGGTATTCGTACTCGCCCTTCTTCCTTCGGCCTAGCGATTTTCCATTGAGGAACAGTTCTGCTTCGTCGCCGGAGGTGTAGACATGCACTGGCGTTACCTTGCCTATACGGTTTGGCCAATTCCAGTGAGGCAAGATGTGAGCCATCGGTAGCTCCGGTCGCCAGCGCGCCTGGTAGAGATAGAATCGGTCTTTGGGAAATCCGCAAAGGTCGATCATTCCAAAATAGGAACTGCGTGGGGGAATATGGTCACCGAGTCGCTTGAGCTCTGTCTCCATCCGCTGGCGCGCTTCAGGATCCGAGAAATTCAGTAGGTTGGTGGCATCGTTGTTGTAGGGGGTCGGCTCACCCAAGTAGTCAAACCCGGTCCAGACAAACTCACCGAACACACCCGGGAATCTATCTTGTGCAGTGAATTCAATGTCCGGATTGTTGGCCCATGGCGGCGCAGAAAGGTCGTAGCTGCTGACTTGGAACCAGCCGCCTGATCCTTTGCTCTTGTTGTTTGAGACCGGGAAGAAGTATTCGCCACGAGAACTGACCGTCGACGCCGTTTCGCTGCCGTAGAGCGGCTGGTCTGGATGCGTCTGGCGGAACTTTCCGTAAAGCTGAGGCTTGTAGTTGTAGCCGAACAGATCGATGGTTTTCTCAAAACCGTTGAAGCCGGCTGCAGGCATATTGCAACCGGCGGTTACGGGACGGGTTGGGTCCTCGGTGCGGACAATGTCAGTCAGACGTTGCGAAATCGCGTGACCGGCTTCGTGGTTTTGTTCGCGAATCTCGTTCCCGGTGCTCCACATCACGACGCAGGGATGATTGCGGTCTCGACGCACCATGGCGCGCAAGTCCTTTTCGTGCCACTGCGGGAAATGAAGGCTGTAGTCATTCGGAATCTTGCCCGTTTTCCAACAGTCAAACGCCTCGACCTGCACCAACATTCCCATACGGTCACAAAGATCCAATAATTCAGGCGCTGGCGGATTATGGGAAGTCCGAATGGCATTGCAGCCCATCGATTGCAAGATTTCGATCTGCCGCTCCATTGCCCGCGTGTTAACCGCCGATCCCAATGGCCCGAGATCGTGGTGCTGGCAGACTCCGTTCATTCGCACAACCTTTCCGTTTAGCAGGAACCCTCGGTCGGCATCAAATTCGATGCTGCGGATGCCAAACGTCGTCTCGACCACATCAACGACCATGTCATCCTGGTTGATCGTGGTCTTGAGAACATAAAGGTTGGGTGTTGCCAAGTCCCAAAGCTTCGGCGCGTCGATCTGGATGGTGCAATTGGCACCGGGTTGGTTCGCCACAACCTCGGACGTGGCCATCAAACGAACTTCATGCTGTACTTTGGTGGATTCATCAGCACCTTCCACTTCGGTACTGATCTGAACCGTTGCGACTTGATGAGTGACGGTTGGCGTCGTGACTGCGACACCCCATTGGCCAATGTGTACCGGGTGACACTTGACGATTCGAACGTTTCGGTAAATTCCGCCGCCTGGATACCATCGCGATGATTCGGGTTTATTGTCCAATCGTACGGCGATTGTGTTCCGTTCGCCGGGATGGAGGTGATCGGTTAACTCAAAACGAAAAGAAGAATATCCGTACGGCCACTCACCAATAAACTCGCCGTTTAGCCAAACGGAAGTGCCAGACATGGCTCCATCGAACTCAATAAAGATGCGTTTGCTTGCGTCCGATTCATGAGACGGAAAGCTCTTTCGATACCAACCGATGCCAGCCCATGGCAGTTTTCCGGTTCGGTTAGGGAGGTCATCCCGGAACGGACCTTCGATTCCCCAATCGTGAGGGAGGTTCAAAACTCGCCATGAGGAATCATCAAACGAGGGCACTTGCAGATCCTGTGGTTCCGCTCGTAGGGAACCGTCTGGCATCCAACCAAAGCGTTCGAATCGCCAACCTTCGTTGAAGACGATCGTTTCCCGTCCGCTCTCGGCAACCGAAACCGACGGGCTGACGGGGGGGGCCTCCTCCACGGTCGAAGCGGGTGCGGTGTTTGCCTTGTCCCTCGTGCGGTTCTTCCCCTTTCTCTCCTTTGCGTTGCTGTCACTCGTCTCGGCTTGTTTTGCCAGGAACGCTTCCATCTGCTTGAGCAGTGGTGTTCCGGCCATCCATTCTTTCCAGTTGACACGGCCCTCCTTGCCTCCTTTCACAACGCCTTGGTTGTATTCAAATCCTTCGCAAGAAACGTTCTCGATGACTGGAACCCAGCTGCCCTCGGTACCGTCCCTGACAACGCCGATCGATGGACCTCTGACCCGTTTTTGTTTCCGATCGTTTTCATCAAACCTGAGATTTTTCAGGTAGGGTTTAGGAACGCTGCCCAACCCCTTCGTCGATATCGCTGCGTTGGTTCCAAAAATGGCGTGGATGTTTTTCACCGTCGTTCCATCTGCAAACCGCCCTGGACGGAACTTGGGATCACCCTCATGTTTCTTTTCCACAAAACCACTACCCATCTTGACAGCCCAAGCACAACTTTTTGCTTTAACACCGTCAATCTTTACCATGCCATTTTGAGCCGTATGTGGGCCGAGCATGACAGCGGTCAAGCCGTTTTCGCAGTAAATGTTCTTGGCGGTAATGTCCCGGATACCTGCGTATTCTCCTCCGGCACCCGTCTCTAATCGGAAAGTAACACCACCACCGTAGGCAGCGAGGTTCATAAAGTGAATTCTTTCTCCACCATGCATTTGAACCAAACCGTAACCAGGACTGGAGTCGGTACTGATTAGGTCCATCACCAAGCCGTCGGTTGGTCCCGACACCTCTGGTTTGTCCGTCCCGCTCGTTTTCACAGGAGTAAAGATGACTGCGCAGTAGGTCGTGAAGCTGTCTTTCACGAGCAGGTCGGAAATTAAGAAATTTCGGACGCCCCTGCAATTGATTGTTCGTATTCCTTCTCCTGGATGACTGCCGCGATCCGAATAGTCGACGATGAATTTACCGCCCACTCCACGGATGCTGACGTTTTCGATATGCCCTTCATCGCCATCAAGAGAAAAGACGACCGTCTTTGTACCGGTCGGCCAATACGGTTTGATCACGGTATCATTTTCAATCAGCAGATGCACATTGGACTTCATCGTGATCCCTCCGAAGGAATAAGTCCCCTTGGGCAAAAACAAGATTCCGCCACCGCCAGCCGATTCCGTATCAATCGCCTTCTGCAGTTTGTCACTCTGATTGCTTTGGCCATTGTCATCCACCATTCCAAGTTCCGTTACGAGGTTTTTAGTCAACCCGTGTGGATCCATGGTTTCGGTATACGAAGCGTTTGCCGTGGGAATCCAGGCGAGCGTGGCCAGTAGGAGGAGAAGGTTTTTCATATTGATAATCATTTACTCACGAATTTCTCTATCCCGATAGGGATTCCAAGCCACTAGCCGTGGGTCGCGTAGCGCTCCCACAGTCAATGAATGTTAAAGTGTTTTTCGACCCCGAAGGAGACTGCTGAAGTCGTAGCATTTCTTTCAGGCCGGAGGCCGACATCGCCTTGCCGCTGGCATAAACCACCGGATCAAAGGCGATCCGATCCATTCCGGTAGCTCACGCCACCGGCAGGGAATGTTTCGGCCTCCGGCCTAGGTTCGCTCCTTAACGATCTTTCTTCTTGACCCGCTCGTTCTTCTTCTCTTCTCTTTGCTCAGTGCCCTGTTCGGTCTTGTCCCCTTTTTGATAGTTCTTCATCGCTTTCTTGTCTGCGAGCTCGTCATGGCCAGGTAGTTTCTTTGCAAACTCCCATCTTGCGGATCCCTGCAATTCAGTTCCGTCGGAGGTGACGATTCCATCGTTGTACTTAAACCCTTCGGACGTCACGTTCTCAATGGTTACTTTATAGGCATCGTTTTGTATCGCGAGACGAAAGACGCCAACCGATGGTCCGACAAAGTAGGCCGCCCCCGGCATCACTTTCAGCTCTTTGATGTACTCCTCAGGCGTTTCGTGGGCCGACTTCTTACTAATCTGCGCTGTCGTCCCAAAGACAGCGTGGACGTTTTTCACGTAGCTTTCACTGCCAAAGATGCCCGGTTTCGCATTCGGGTCATTTGCAATGTCTTTCTTCGCTGGCGGGCCACCACCGCCAATTGCCACCGCCCATTTACTGCTGATCGATTTCACACCATCAATGTATACATTTCCATTCTGCACGGCATGAGGGAACAGCACGACGGCCTCGGATCCATTCTCATTGACAATGTTCTTTCCGTAGATTTCATGCACTCCAGCGTACTGGCCCCCAGCGCCGGTTTCGAAACGCAAAGTCACACCGCCACGAGAATAGAGGTTTTCAAACAGCAGGTTTTCCCCGCCGTGAGCCTGGACCAATCCATAACCGTGGCTTGAATCGAATGCGCTGCAATCGCGAACGGTTCCGTTTGTCGGACGGAAGACTTCCCACTTATTCGCACCATCCTCTTTGGCAACGGTGAAGGTCATCGCGCTATAAGGCGTACGGCTGTCGAGAATATTCGCATCGGCGACGAGGAAGTTGCGAACCTTTCCAAAACGGATGAAACGCGGGCCGGCGACCAGTCCTGCATTGGAATAGTCGATCGTGTATCTGCCGCCCACACCTCGAATGCTGACATTTTCAACAAACTTCTCTTTTGCTTTATCATCGATACTGAACACACCCGATTTTGAACCGGGAGTCACAATCGGCTTGATGACCGTTCCGGCCTCTATCAGAATATGCACGTTCGACTTGATTTCGATTCCATTAAACCGATACGTTCCTCTCGGGATGGTGAGGTTTCCACCACCCGCGGAGGAAAGCTCATCAATCGCTTTCTGAAATTTCTCGCTCTGGTCGCTTTGGGCATTGTCGTCGATCAGCCCACCGTCCGTTGCAAGGTTTTTCGTTGGAGCTTTCGGATTCATGACTTCGCTGTATTCGGCCCGTGCAGCCGGTAGCCAAGCAAGCATCGCCAGTAGGATGAGTGTCTTTTTCATAGGGATGTTTCCTGACTGCCGGTACGTAGTCGATGACCGCGTTGTCTACTTCATTTATGGGCTATTTCGTCGGCGGCCAGACCGTCGATTGGCCCTTCTTTAGCGAAATCAGCTCGCTCAGTTGGTCTTGGGCGTAAATGCGGAATGCCCCATCCCGGCCTGCGTGAATCGTTGCCTGAGCCAGCTGTCCGTTCTTCCATTCGATGTCGACTTCCATTCCGCCGCGTGCCTTGAGTCCGTTGATTTTTCCGTTGGGCCAAGCCGACGGCAGCGCCGGAAGCAGGTGCAGAATATAGGGTGCGTCGGCCAGCGATTCGTCTGGAACGACTGGCACAAAATGCCTCGATTGCTTTGGATCCATTTGGTAGGCCACAAACGCGGCTTCCTCGATCGTTTTCGCATCGGAATTCACGCTGCGGAGGTGGCTCTGTAGCAGCATTTCACACACTCCCGCCGCCCCGCCAAAGTTGCCGTCGATCTGGAACGGCGGATGAAAATCGAACAGGTTCGGGTACGCACGTTTGGAGGTCAGGAATTCATAGATCTTGTGCGCCCGGTCGCCGTTGTGCAGACGCGACCAGAAACAGGTTTTCCACCCGGTACTCCAGCCGGTGGATTCGTCGCCCCGGTGCCTCATCGTCACCAGAGCAGCCTCGTACAACTCTTTCGTTGTCAGAGGCGAGATGTCACGGCCTGGATGTAACGCAATCAAATGCGAGATATGGCGATGCGTGTCCGTTGGGCTGTCCCAGTCCTCGGGCCACTCCTGCAGCTGGCCATGCTGGCCGATCTTCTGGGGGCAGAGTTTCGGGATCATCTTTTGTAGGGTTGTTCGAAAGTCCTCATCGCGTCCGAGAACCGTGGAGGCTTCAATACAATCTGTGAATAGATTTAGCACCAGTTGTTGATCCCACGAAGCGCCGTAGACCTGCTTGTTCAGTTTGCCATGCGGTTTGACAAGGTAACTATTCTCCGGAGACCAGGTGGGATAGACGACGAGGGTGCCGTCCTTCCATGGAGCGAGAAACTCGACGAAGAACTCCGCCGCACCCTTTAGGATCGGATAGATCTCTTCGAGATATGCCCGATCTTGATTGAAGGCATAGTGATCGAACAGGTTCTGGCAAAGCCAATGCCCAGATTGCTGGTTGCGACGCCCATGGACATTCTGGGCGGTGAAGCCGAAGACATTGCCGTTCAGCCCCATACTCCAGCCCTTGTGGACACCAAAGGTTTCGCGTGCCGTATGGACGCCTGATTCAGCAAGGATTTTCGTCCACTCCGTGAAGGGACGGAATGATTCCGACAGGTTTGCCGGGTCCACCATCCAGTAATTCATCTCGACGTTGATGTCGGTGTGATAATCGCAGTTCCACGCCGGTTTCAGGTCCGCGTTCCAGAGTCCTTGAAGGTTGGAGGGAACCGGTGCCCCACGCGAGCAGCTCAGTTGCAGATAGCGACTGTAGTGGAAGTACAGGTTTTCCAGTTCCAGACTTCCATCGCCGGCCACGAGCTTGTCGGTGGTCAATCCAGACGGCTGGAAATCGAGTTCCAGCCGACAACGGTTCATCACGGCCGAAACATCGTCGACATGCGATCTTTTGAGGTTCTCAAACCCAAGCTTGGCAGCGGCGTCAATCGCATGTTCGCAATCCCCTCGATAGTCCCGACCTTTGAACGTCGGGTAGACCGGCAGGTAATCACAATAGCCCGCCAAAAAGATTGTCACTTTTCTGGCGTTTGAAATCTTGATCGAGCCATCAGCCTGCGACGCAACGTCTGCGTCGCCAGCATCGACCTGCACGATCTGCATGAACTCGACATCGTCCTGAACCATCTTCGCTTTACCGCTCAGGACGATCCGGTTGCCCGCTGCCTTTACTTTCGCCCCCGTGTGCTGAGTGGTGGTTTGAATCGTCAAGTCCAGCGTCGCATCTTCGGCAATATAACGGGCCACCACCACATCGTGAGGATAACTACAGAAGAATTCTCGTTTGTATTTCCCATTGCCGATCGAATAGCTGACGGTTCCGAGGCCGTTGCGTGAATCGAGTGAGCGACGGTAGTCGCGAACCGATGCCGGATCGTGTCCGCTGGAAATCAACAGATCGGTAAACGGCGCGTAGTTCCCCAGCGGCTCGGTACTGCTCAAATATTTCGTGGACAGGCTTTCCATGCTGCCCTCCTTGGTGCCGTATTTGTCGTCCCGGTACGCTTTTCGAACGGTCTCGAAATCAGTACTTGCAACCATTCGCGTTCCGGACTGAGCCACAGCGTCCAAACCTCGTTTGCTATTCATCCACAACGTGATGTCATTGATCAGCAGATGCTCGATATCGATACCACCGGAAAACATCGCTCCGAGTCGCCCGTTGCCCAGCGGCAGCGCGGTTTGGATGTAGCCAATCCCCTTGGGCTTTCCGGTTCGCGCGCCCAGCAGATTGTCTTTGGCTGGTGCATCGTATTGCAGGACATAACGTTCATCGGCAACGGTGACCGTTGCAAACGCCATGAGGATCACGAGTAGGGCTGCCGATCTTCTAATCATCATTCCGGGAGTCTTTCCTTGGTGTTGGCTTGGATTGTTTTCAGCGACTTCTAACGAGCCAGCTCCAGGCAAATGACGGGAACGAGTGATTTCACGGGTGACGCTGGCATCGTGATAGTTGAACGTCCGTCCGACTGCTTCACGTTCAGCGAGTCGGAGGGGTGGCCAAGGAAGTAGGCATTTTGAATCTTCTTATCAATCGTCGGAAGGACCAACTCTCCCGTAGGCCATTCAAAGAGGTGGATATAGATCTTGTCGCCCTTGGTCGTTGCTCGCCATGGGAGTTTACCAACGACCTTCTGCTTGCCGTTTTTGTCCTTTTCCTTCCGGCCCAGTTCTTCGCCGAAGGGAGTTGGATCACAACCTTTGATTGCTTCGCCGTTGACATCCATCCAATCTCCGATCAATGACAGTCGCTCGACGCTGGGCGGCGGGATGACGCCTTCGCCCGTCGGACCAACATTGAGCAAAAGGTTTCCTCCCTTGCTGACGATGTCGACCAGACTTTCAATCATTGATTTGGGGCTCTTCCAATTGGAGTCCGCTTTATTGTAGGCCCAGTGACCATTCATCGTGATACAGGATTCCCATGGATCATAGGAACCATCTTCGGGGATCGTCTGTTCAGACACCTTGTAGTCGCCAAGGTTGTGACCGATCCGCTCGTTGATAATGCACTCCGGTTGCAGCTCACGAATCAACGCCTTCAACTCAACGCTCTGTTCTTTGCTGATCAATTCGTAGGTATCGAACCAGAGGATTCCGATGGGGCCATAGCCGGTTAGCAGTTCACGAATTTGTGGTTTCACCTTGCGTTCAAAGTATCGCTCAAAGACCTTTTCGCTTTCGTTGGGAAAGTCGATCAGGTTGCTGCGGAATCCGACTTTGTCACCGCGTCCGGTAGCCACATCGGGATCCTCCCAGTCTCGTCCCAACGAATAATAGACGCAAAAGCGAATGCCATGTTTCTGGCAAGCGTCCGCCAGCTCTTTCAACGGATCACGATCGAACTTGGAAACGTCCGCGATGTCGTGACCACTACTAGCCGAATCGTAGATCGCAAAACCATCGTGATGCTTGGACGTAATCACCAAGTACTCCATCCCTGCATCTTTGGCAGTCTTGACCCACTCGTCGGCGTCGAACTTCGTTGGATTAAACGACTTGGCAAACTCGGTGTATTCCGCCAGGGGGATCTTGGCTGTCAGTTGCAGCCACTCATGGTGATTGGTTTCTCCGTTCCACTCGCCCCCAGCCTGGGAATAGACTCCCCAATGAATGAACATTCCAAATTTGGCATCGCGAAACCATTGCAAGCGACTTTTCTGGTCGATCGCTGTGCCGCTTGTGGAGGAACTTTGCCCGAGCGTGATGTTGGCAAACGAAACAATCAATAAAAATAGGCAGGTGTTTTTGAGCATGCTATTGATAGGTCAAACGAGGAACGAAGATGAAAACGCGGGATGGAATTGGACTCACTGCATTCTAGCTCTGGCAATTCGAATTACCAGCTTTGGATGGTATAAGTGGTGAGGGTCGCATTGACTAACCGTTTTCTTTATACCAAAACCTGGGAACTTCCGTGCATCCACGAAGCGGTTTTGTTTTTAACCACTCCTCTTCACGAATTCTCACCAATAAGTAAGAAGAAGGGGAATACGATTCGTGAAGATACGTTTTGATTGGCGACGATTGGTGATTGGCGACGATTGGTGTTCCCCCAAAACAACCATTTGCAATTTCGTTGTTTATTGAGGGTTGCGATCACTCATCATCGATCACGGCTCACATCGCATCTTGGACCCATTCCACATCGGCATCCACTTCGTC
Source organism: Novipirellula aureliae (assembly GCF_007860185.1). Lineage (NCBI taxonomy): Bacteria > Pseudomonadati > Planctomycetota > Planctomycetia > Pirellulales > Pirellulaceae > Novipirellula > Novipirellula aureliae. The sequence goes on along the minus strand of NZ_SJPY01000002.1, from coordinate 810,855 downwards.
CTGATAAGCGCTCCAATGCCAATGTCCTTGTTCGCCGCGTTTCTCGCCGTAAACAAAGCCGGGTACAATATGCGTTTCGGTAACGCTTACCAGATCGGCCCAGTGCTGTTGTGCCTCGGTGATGTACTGAACGGCATCCGTTTTTTTCTTCTGGTTGATGGCCACGGCAGCGCGAAGCTTTTTAGCGAAATGCAATCCTAGATGACTCCATGCTTTGACGTCCTCGATTTCACACTCCAAAGTGGGATTCTCGGTCGAAATGCCGTTTGCAATCGCCATCGCCTTTTCCACATCCGCCTCCAAGGCTGCAGCCAATTCAATGGGCGTTAGCCTCTCGCCAAAACCTCTCGATCCATCTCCATACTCTTCCACTCCGACATAGTTGGGATCGGTGGGGATCGAATTAATCACGTCGCGAACGGTAAGGAACTTCCGTAGCCCCAGAAATCCTTCCGCATAGTTGGTCGCATCCTGGGCCACTGGAAAGAAACTGAGAATACGCTGATTGGTTCGCGTGGAGAGCTTGAATGCTTCCACCATCTCCTTGCCGTGCGAGCCTTCATATCGGACATCGAAAGCATTCGAAAAAGCCGCATCGGGAGTCTCGGGATTGTAAAGTAATCGCCCCCATTCTTTGTAGAACAACCATTGACGTTCAAAGGCATATTTCCAGTTGACGTGATCGTGATCAGGTTGATGGAAGATGTCCTTAGCGGGGATCATGGTTTCGGAACCGACGAAGTAACCGCCGACAAAGTTCTGGCCGTTCTGTTTGATATGTGCCCGGATAAAATCAGGTTCGCCCCATCGGAGTCTGAAGAAATCTTCATTGCGTATCATCCAACACATCTTGTGTTTGCTGGGCGCTGGATTGGTCCAGTATTCTTCGCCAGTACCTCCTCCGTGCGCTTTCACCAAAGTAGGCGTGGAATGGCCATGGGACCAATTGAATTTTAGCTCGACCCAGATTGGATGCGGCAATCCGGAATGATCGATCGTGGCTCGATGGACGGCATGGTCCCCTTTTAAGGCCGCGCGGTAAATGAATTTGATCGGCCGGTCGGCTTCTTTGATGCCGCGAAAGAATACATCTTCCACCCAGTCGGTTTGCTGTTCGGAATCCAGGTTCTGCATTCTTTCGCCAAGAGTAACTCCCAGCCCCGCAAGATCGGGATACTCATTGATAACCTGAGTGATACTTTCGCGGGTGTATTGACGAATGGTTTCGGTGTCCTTGATGTTGCCCAGGAATCTTTCCATATCAGAGATGCCGGCGGCGTCATAGTGTTTCTTGAATTCCTCGGAGACAAAAACGTTCCAATTGACAAGGTAAGTCTCAATACCTCGATCTTTTGCCATCTTGAACAGAGTGGTCCAGAACGTCTTCCATTCGGCCAGTTCCTGATCGGAAAATGGAGTCGCTTTGGGAAAGTTTTTTGCCCTGATCAGATAGGGAAAGGGGTGCATGTTCCAAAGCGTTAATGTGTTGAATCTGTTTTCAGCCATCATGTCCAAAAAGGATTCCCACATTTCCAAGTCTCTGCACAAAGGTTCGTTCACCTGCAGGGCAGAGAATCTGCGATAGGAAGACCACGGAAGGTTGAATTTGATGGCTCGGAAAGGGAAACGTGGATTTTGCAGATCCGGTTCCACCTTCGACAGGTCCTTTTTCAGATCGATCTGTTCGGCTAGTTCCATCAAGCCATACATTGCACCCGTACTGTCGATCGCGCTAACCACCATTCGGCCGGAAGCATTCCCCAAGCGGAACCCCTCTTTTTTAATCAGAGGAAAGTCGCTTGGTTGAACAATCTCTACCCGGATGTCTTCTGTTGCATCAACAGACCTGTTAACCGCCACAGGTTCCAATTGCAAACGACGAAGGGACTCACTGAGCCTCTCTGCCCCGAACCGTTCCGGGGCGGACGAAGTGTTTATTGCAATGGTTACCGTAGAGTCTTCTGCATTCTGAAGCAATCGGAATGCCCATGATCGATTGGGATCGGGTGTCGCGGGAAGTTCCGCTGTCCCCGCAGCACTGGTGGTGACGACGGTTTTTCCCTGCCACTGGCCTTTATCAATATCCCACCACTGTAATGTGTAGTCCTTGTTCGCAGGAAAATGATCAAGAATGACACTTTGGGGTCTGCGCGCGGCTACGAATCCTAGGGCTTCATCCGCCGAATCGTTGATAGCCAGAGCAATGGTCTTTTCTTGGTGGTTCTTTAGATGAGTAAACGTGGCGGGTTTGAGTTTGCGGTAATCGTGGCCCGTATCCAGCATAAATGCTTTCAGATTGCCCATGCGGGCCGCCTTGAATTTGTTCATGCCAAGGGCATGTGGTTCAGCGGCTTTGATACGGACGTCCTCATCGGAGTAGGTTCTTGTAGCGACACCGCCCCAATAGATATCTCCCCATACATGACCGGCCAGACCGCCATTCAAGACAGATCCATAGGCAATGAGCATGGCAAACTCGGTATGGGTTAGACCACCCGAGGGCGGATGATTCCAGCCAGGATAAAATGGCTCAATATTCAGGGTAGGCACCGGTGGTGTGACGTTGAACAGATCGATTTGGTGGTCGAACTGTTCGGTGGTCCGCGGCCAGTTACTGACATTATTGATGTCCAGCGCCTGCGGGATATCTTTGTGCCAACTCGTTAAACAGGTGATATAGCTCATCGCCGTTTTGGGCGTCCCGTAAGGCATGCTCCCCAGGGTCTCGTGAGCCTCTCTTAGCATGGGTAGCCAGGATGCATAGACACTCGGGTCGTTGTCCCAGTGCAGCCAATCGAAAATCATGTTATAGCAACCCCAGCGTGCCCACAAATATCGCACAAAGTTCGTGAAGGCAGCTTTCTCTTCATCGTCCTCCTCATACCACTTCTCGTGGCGTCGGACGGTCTCCAACAAGGGGACAAATCCGTTGTCCGACAGAAACTGCATCTTACGATCCGCAAGTTGAAAGTAAGCAGGATTGATGCGCAGAAAATTTGCCGGGTTGATCGAATCATCGTGCATTTCAAAGGGGGTCGAGTCATCTTCGGCAATCTTTTCCCCACGCAAGCTCGCCTGCCAAAGGTTCACTTTCGTATCGGAAGGGAAACAGGAGATAATCGAAAGACTATTGAATCCCTGGGCCTTTCGTTGGGCAACAAAGTCTTGCAGCGAAAGTCCGGATTTTCCGGTGGCCGAGGACCAGGGGTAGATCTTTGTCAATGCGGAATAGCATGTGTCCGCGGTAAGAAAAAAAGGTGTTCCGTCCGGGTACTCCAGCGTACGGCCGCCGGCAGCGACCCGAACAATACCGCGTCGATTTGGATTTTCCGTCTTTTCTTGATCGGTCCATGGGATAACCGTGAACGCACCGCGTTTTTTATCCAATCCGCCATCGCCTGTCCGGTTTCCGGTTGACCAGTTCCAAGTGCCGGGAGCAGTGCCCATCATCCGCACGCGAAAGGTCTGTCCGCCGTCCCAAAACGCGGGCACTCGGATCTGCTGTCCATCGGGTCCGCTGAGATCCACCCAAAGCTCAACATCCATATAGGGATTGCCATACGACTTTTCCGCAGTGAAGCTCTCTTCCACGATTTCGTACGCATGCGTTCGAGAAACCGTGTCGCCGCTCGCTGCTGGTTCCGGCCAGTATGGCGTCAGCGCGTCGATAAGAACCGAGCGAACTTCTGTTGGATCAATGATCCCGTTGTGCCGGTAAATGATTTCACCGTTGGGGTCAACGATGATCGAATGCGGCAGCGGACCTGGCCAATCGGGATCCAACGCCGCAGAGAGCTCGTCCTGGCTTGCTCCCGTAAAGAGATAGTGATTCCCTTTACGGCCTTCGGTTTGGGCAATCCTTTTTAGCTTCGGTGGAGTGGCGGCATGGTTTTTCTCTAGGAAGGCCTGGACGCGATCCTGATCTTTGGGGTCGTCAAGGCTGATGGTGATCAGCTCAAAGGCACGCAAGCCCAATACGCGTTGCAAGTACACGAGGTCTGGCATTTCCGCAATACAGGGAATGCAATTGGTAGCCCAGAGATTGATGAGGCGGTATTTGTTGGTGCCGTTGGCTCGCAGGCTGGCGACCCCCGCTACATCGATCGTATCGATCTCTACTGGCAGGTTTTCCCATTTCGCCTGTGCGATTGCCACGTTCGCTTTCTTTTCTCGCCACTTTGTGGAGCAGCCGTGAGGTTTCGTAACTTCAACGGGAACCGGCTCGCCTGCAAAGAGTGCATTGAGTGCATTGATCGCATCATGAGAGGTTACGGTAGCCGGATCGGGGAAGCGGGAATCGTCAAAACGGCCCTTGTATCTCAGTTTGCGTTCTTTGTCAAAAATAAAAACATGAGGAGTTGCAAGGCAGCCGTAGGCACGCGCGACGATTTGCTTGTCACCGTCGTAGAGATAGGGGAAGTTCCAACCGTTTTCTTTGGCATAAGAAACCATATCCTCGAAACTATCGGTGTAACGTCCGAATCCCAATTCGGCAGGCGTCATTCCCTCGGGGTTATTTGGATTGATCGCGACGAAGCCGAAGCTCCGTTTTTGAGTCTCGATATCGCTGAGCAACTTCTGGAGTCGAGCTTCCGCTGCATGGGAAGTCGGACAGTGGTTGGAGGTGAAAAAAACCATCAGAACCTCCGCGTCGTCGAAATCTGCTAGCGAGTAGTCGCGTCCGTCGATTCCGGGTAAGGTGAAATCAGGCGCTTGATCACCGATGTCCAACACCTGAATACCTTCGGGATCTGCCGCATTCACTCGGGACGCCAGACAAAAGGCGAATAGGACAGCAGCAAGCAGAAAGCTCAACGGGTTTCTAATTTTCATGGTTCCTAATTCTCGATTGATTTGTTCAATTTCACACGAATGGCCTTACGCACTTCCTCCATCTTCCTCCATCACGGTCCTACTCTCAAGATGAGTTGGGCGTCAAAAAAATAACTTCCGCAATAGACCATCGGTTGTTTGGATCGATACCCCACCGGTTACCGACCGTTGCATTGATCGCCATCGGTCGAATCTCCAGAAACGATTATGCTTGCGATTCGTTGATGGTTCAATCGCATTTTCATACCTTTGGAGGCCAAGGATGGCAATGGCGGATGGAGGCATTCGGTTTGTCAACGAGTCCATGGACTATCGAGCGTATCAAGCTCTGATGACTCTACGAGGTAAAAGCAGCGATGTTCCTTTCCCTGATTGCATTCTGGTTGAGTCTGAATTCTATAATGCCAGAACCGCACCGATCCCGTGTAGGATGCGGAGGAAACAAATGAGGCCAATCCAGTACTGTTCGACGCGTGAGTTGCTCGGGTGCTAGTTTTTGTTACTCGGCCTTCGGGTAGTGGATTCAAAGGCAGCAAGGTGATTGCCAGATTGGCATCAATGTCCGTTCGCCGGAGTCGGTTTAGTGATGATGCCTATCAGCAACGTAGCACGATGTGAGCCACCGCACCGAATGCGATTTTTCTTTGCTGGGCTACAAGATTGGGAAACGCCGAGGCTCGCAAAATGGCAAGGGACGATAGGACTCTGCTGGGAAGCAACCTGCTGGGAAGCAACCTGAGTGCCGAGCCCGTTCACGATGGACCCAAACGGGGCATGCAAAAATTTACGGCAAGCCGGTATCATTTCAGATATATTGAACCCGATAGCTAAGCGGTCCAAGGTATTTATCTATGTTGACTTTATTTCTATCGGCTACAGGAATGATGCAAGAGCCGCCCTGAACCTGAAGGCATGCGCGGATATACGAATCGCAGGAAGAATATGGGGCGGGCTTTGGTGATGTGCTTTACAAAGCTGAAGGTTCACGTTTGCAGGGAATGAAGAATGAAGGGCGCAAGGGTGATTGCAGGCTTCTTCGCAATCGGGCCGGCGAATGTCTCGCCTACCGCAGTTATCAAGGATCGTTTCAAGCGATCGGAAAGAACACGAATAGGATCATATCGAACTAGAACGACAGGTAGTGGACATGAGAGAAGGTATCAGAGTGTTGTTACGAGGATTGTTGCTGACTATCGCTGGGATCTGCCAAGTTCAGCTGATGGCTGCCGAGGGAGGTGCGAATTTGGATCTGTATCCAAGTGTTGTGCTTTCGAATGCACAGGTCAATATGAAGGTGTATCTACCAGACCCTGAGGATGGTGCCTATCGCGCCACACGCTACGACTGGTCTGGCATGATAGGAAGTCTTCAATACAAGGGCCATGAGTACTTTGGGTACTGGAAACCATCCTATGATCCCACATTGGGTATCTTTGGTCCGGCAGACACCTACAAGACGGCCGGCTTAGGCTACGATGAGGCAAAGCCGGGAGAAACCTTCCTGCGGATCGGAGTGGGCTCTATCGAAAAAGAAGATGAGCCCGAATACGATTTTCATAACAAGTACAAGTTGGTCGATAGCGGGACCTGGACCATTGATCGCGGCAGCGATTGGATAACCTTCACTCAGTCAATCGATGGTGATTTTGGTTATGGCTATGTTTATTCCAAGACCCTGAAGCTTAAGGAGGATGGCTTTCTCATGAAGCACACGCTGAAGAACACCGGCGAGAAGACCATCACGACCGATCAGTACAATCACAATTTCTTCATGATCGACAATGAGCAATGTGGCCCTGCCGTAAAAATCTCTTATCCCTTTTCCGTATCAACCCAAGACGATTTAAAGGGACTCATGGAGGTCAACGGAAATACCCTACATTTCACCAAGGCGATGGAGCGGGGGACCGTCTTCATGAGTCTAGACGGGTACAGCGATAAAAGCGAGGACAATCGGTTTACGATCGAAAACTCGAAGTCAGGAGCTGGCGTTACCGTTGCCGTGGACAAACCCGTGAACAAGCTGGAATTTTGGTCGAACGGCCGGGTCATCTGTCCAGAGAATACGATTCAGCTAAGCGTCGAACCTGGGCAAGAAGAAGTCTGGACGGCGGACTATTCACTCTTCGCGACGCAAGACAGCAACACGATCCATGCGGCGAAGTCACTTCCATCCACGACACCGTGGGATTTGGTCGCTTTGAGTCGGCAACCAGAGTACCAGTGGGCTGATCAGGAAAGCCCCGTATGGTCGCTCCACTATCAGGGAGAAGTCTATAAAGGCAATCCGACGCGCGTGTTTGCCTACTATGCAAGTCCTGTCACTCTGGGATTAGAGAGGACGGGAGGATCAGAGGGTACGGGAGAAAAAACTTTTCCAGCCGTTGTGCTAGTGCATGGTGGAGGAGGAATGGCTTTCAAGGAATGGGCTGAAAGGTGGGCCAAGAGGGGGTATGCGGCGATTGCCATGGATCTCGGCGGTTGCGGTCCAGAGCGTCGTCAGCGACTTGTTGACGGCGGCCCCGGACAAAGTGACAAGCAAAAATTTCAAGCAATTGATCAACCTGTTGAGGATCAGTGGAGCTATCATGCGGTTGCAAATGTTATTTTGGCCCATTCGCTGATCCGTCGTTTCGATGAAGTGGATGCCAGCAGAACGGCCGTTACCGGAATCAGTTGGGGTGGGTACCTGACTTGTATTGTCGCAGGCCTTGATAGCAGATTCAAAGCAGCGGTCCCTGTTTATGGTTGTGGGTTCCTGCATGAAAATAGCATGTGGCTGGATAATTTCGCGGCGATGAATGCCCAACAAAAGGACAAGTGGGTTCAGTTGTGGGATCCCTCGATGTACGTTGGTTCCGCGACGATGCCGATGTTCTTTATCAATGGCACCAATGATGGTGCCTATCCCCTTGATAGTTACGCAAAGACCTATGGACTTGTAAACGGAAAACGTAACTTTCGTATCACCGTCAATATGCGTCATGGCCATTCACCGGGTTGGACCCCTGAGGAAATCGGGCTATTTGTTGACCAATACTTAAAGGCTGGAACCCCATTGCCAGAGGTTCTAACACCAGAGATTAGTGATGGAGAGATCCGAGCCCGTTTTAAGAGCGAGACCGCCCTCACTTCTGCAACCCTTCACTACACGACCGGAAAGACGCCGATCAATCAACTTGATTGGCAAACCCTGCCTGCTCGCATCGAAGACGACATGATTGTCTCGCCCCAGCCCCCGGAGAAGGCGACAATCTGGTTTATTTCAGTAGCCGATGCCCGGCGGATAAACGTATCAAGTGAACTTGTGTTTGCAAAGGAAAACTTGGCTTCGGCAAAACCACGCTTGATCATTTTGGCCGACATGGGCAATGAGCCCGACGAAATGCAGCAGATGATCCACATGATCAGCTGCTCCAACGAATTCGAGCTCGAAGGCTTGATCGCAGTCACAGGCAAGTACCTGCGTCCGGGATCCCGATTGGGTGAGTACAACTGGGTGACCCACCCCGAACTCTATATCGAGATCATTGATGCCTATGCCAAGGTCTATAAAAACCTACAGAAACACGCGGATGGTTGGCCCGAGCCGGATGCCCTCAAGAAAATCGTTGCGGCCGGACAGAAAGAATATGGCATTGCCGATGTCGAGGAAGGGAACTCCAGTCCGGGTTCGGAACGGATTATTCGGGCCCTCACCAAAGACGATGACCGGCCGGTTTGGATCGTCGTCAATGCGGGTGCCAATACATTGGCTCAGGCATTGGTGGACTACCGCGCTACTCACACAGCCGAAGAAGTGGAACAGTTTGTTGCCAAATTACGTGTCTTTGAAAACGGTTCACAAGACAACGCCGGCGCCTGGATCTGCAGCCAGTTTCCTGCCATTCATTGGATTCGCAGCAACTATCAGACGTATGCTTATGGCGGCCCCAGTCGAAATAATCTTGGTCCTCACACTTGGCAACCCTACGCCAATAGCACCCAAGGTCAACTGGACTGGCAGAAGGAACACATTATCAATGGGCATGGAGCTTTGGGGGCGATTTATCCACCACGCCTCTTTCATGCCTGGGGCGATGGTGTGATTAATTTCATGGAAGGAGGCGGAACCATTCCCTGGATGGGATTGGTGAACAAAGGCCTCTTTGATGTGGACCAGCCCTCCTGGGGCGGTTGGAGCGGCAGGTTTTCACCCGAGAAAACGCAGAACTTCTGGTCGCGACACAAGGATATCAAGCAAGACGAACAAGAGGTGGCTCCCTTTTATACCCATAGCGAAGTCAGTGACACCTGGACCGATCCGCAAAGTGGTACAACCTATAGCGACAACTACGTACCGGTCTGGCGTTGGCGTGAAGCGATGTATAACGATTTCAAATGTCGAATGGATTGGTGCGTACAACCCTATGATAAGGCCAATCACCATCCGGTGGCGGCTATCGGCCAGGACCGTAGCGACTCGATTATAAGAATTACCGCCGCTCCGGGAGACACCATTGACCTGGATGCGTCGAACAGTACGGATCCTGACCAAGATGAACTGCTGATCCGTTGGTGGCAGTATCAGGAAGCAGGTACGTACGCAGGCAGTGTTCCCATCTCCTCACCGGAAAACGCCAAAACCCAATTGACGATTCCATCCGATGCGGGCGGCAAACAGATCCACATTATTCTCGAAATCAAAGATAAGAACCCCATCGCGGCGCTGTTTGATTATCGTCGACTTGTGATTGATGTCACACCGGTTTCATCTTGATGCCAGGCTAGCTCGGTTCGGGGCATAATAATATGGCCCTGTTAATTGATCGGTTCGTGTGGATCTAGGAAGTAGCCATCGCGTCTTTGTTTGATTATCGACGCGCAGTGAGTCATGTTTTGCCAAACGAATTGTGACGGTTTTCCTCGATGATGAAGATTATTCCCAGCATTGCCTTGATCGTTGTCTCCTTCGCCGGGCTTGCTTTTACGCAGGATTTTCCACGCGAGATGCCGGCTCAGACGGTGCCGCCGTATTACGCGGTGCGCTATGAGGCGGGGGCCGCGCCGGGCGGGTTGGTCTATGGCGTGATCTATTCGATTTGGGTTCCCCCCGATGTGAATACGCTTCGGGGTGTCATTGTGCATCAGCATGGATGCGGGGCCGGGGCAGGGATTACCGGCCTGACGGGAGCATTCGACCTGCATTGGCAGGCGTTGGCTCGAAAGTATGATTGCGCGCTGCTGAGCCCGGCGTACGAGCAGCCGAGTGACGGAGCTTGTCCCCTATGGGCCGATCCTCGCAATGGTTCAAGGGAAACCTTCATCAAAGCACTTTTTGATTTGGGTGAGAAGTCCGGCCACCCTGAGCTGGCATCGGTCCCATGGGCGCTGTGGGGACACAGTGGTGGAGCGAACTGGGCGGGCGGAATGGCATTTTTGCATCCGGAGCGAACCGCCGCGCTTTGGCTGAATTCCGGTGCGGTGACCGTGGAGCCGAACCCAAGTCTTCCAAGTGACAAGCCTTACGAGCTTTCTCCAGCGGGTTTGATGATTCCGATCATGTGCAACCAGGGAGTGCAGGAAGGCATCTCTAAACCCGATGGCCGCTTCGCGCACGTGTTGACTCGCTTTCAGTTTTTGATCCGCTCGCTCCGCTCGCGCGGCGGATTGATTGGTCATGCGGTGGACCCTTTGACCGAACACGCATGCGGCAATCAACGCTATCTCGCGATTCCATGGTTTGATGCCTGTCTGTCGGCGCGCTTGCCGGAAAAAAACGGCGACGCGCTGAGCCCGATGCCGCAAGATGCCGCGTGGCTGGCGCCTCTGCTTGGTGGCGAGGCCGTTCCGGCCGCTCAGTACAAAGGGAATATCGACCAATCGGTCTGGCTGCCGAACCAGAAGATTGCGAAAGCTTGGATGAGCTATAGGAAAGATACCGGCGTTGAGGATGCTACGCCTCCGCCTGCACCCCGAAACCTGAAGGTCGTTGGGAACAAACTCTCCTGGACAGCCGAAGCTGATCTCGAAAGCGGGCTGTCCTATTTCATCATCGAACGCGATGGAGAGTTTCTTGCCAAAGTGCCGGAAAGCGACGAACTCACCCAGGGCCGGCCGCTGTTTCAGTGTCTGTACAATGGCGACACCCCCAGACAACCGCTACCCGAGATGAGTTACACGGACCAAACGGCGGAAGCCGGAGTGGAGCATTCTTACCGGATCACCGCAGTGAATACGGTCGGTCTCCAATCAATTCAATAACGACTGAAGGAGGATTCTAAATAAGAAGGAGGGGCGAATCGTTGAAAGAGGGCCGTATGAAGACGACTCCGTCATGGTCAGACAGGATCTTGGTTGAAAACCGACGATCAAGCCTGAACCCCGCGAAGTGATTCCCAATTTACGCCAACGGCGTTAGGTTCCAAAGCCCAGGGTCGCCGCGCCGGCGCACCCTGGGTTGCCGAGCCCAACGAAGATGAAAAACCCCAACGGGGTTTGACAATCGTCATCGGCACACGCGTCGTCGAACCCCGTTGGGGTTCATGGTTGCGTGTGCATCGGCGACCCAGGGTGCGCTTGCGCGACCCTGGGCTGTGGAATGTAACCGCGTTGCGGTATTTGCGCACCTCTACGCGAACGGCGTTAGATTCCAAAGCCCAGGGTCGCCGCGCCGGCGCACCCTGGGTTGCCGTCCCCAACGAAGATGAAAAAGCCCAACGGGGTTTGACCACCGTCATCAGCACACGCGTCGTCGAACCCCGTTGGGGTTCATGGTTGCGTGTGCATCGGCGACCCAGGGTGCGCTTGCGCGACCCTGGGCTGTGGAATGTAACCGCGTTGCGGTATTTGCGCACCTCTACGCCAACGGCGTTAGATTCCAAAGCCCAGGGTCGCCGCACCGGCGCACCCTGGGTTGCCGTGCCCAACGAACACGAAAAACCCCAACGGGGTTTGACCACCGTCATCAGCACACGCATTGTCGAACCCCGTTGGGGTTCATGGTTGCGTGTGCATCGGCGACCCAGGGTACGCTTGCGCGACCCTGGGCTACGGAATGTAACCGCGTTGCGGTATTTGCACACCTCTACGCCAACGGCGTTAGATTCCAAAGCCCAGGGTCGCCGCGCCGGCGCACCCTGGGTTGCCGTGCCCAACGAAGATGAAAAACCCCAACGGGGTTTGACAATCGTCATCGGCACACGCATTGTCGAACCCCGTTGGGGTTCATGGTTGCCGGTGCATCGGCGACCCAGGGTGTGCTTGCGCGACCGTGGGCTACGGAATGTAACCGCGTTGCGGTATTTGCACACCTTTACGCCAACGGCGTTAGATTCCAAAGCCCAGGGTCGCCTCGCCGGCGCACCCTGGGTTGCCGTCCCCAACGAACACGAAAAACCCCAACGGGGTTTGACCACCGTCATCAGCACACGCGTCGTCGAACCCCGTTGGGGTTCATGGTTGCGTGTGCATCGGCGACCCAGGGTGCGCTTGCGCGACCCTGGGCTACGGAATGCAACCGCGTTGCGGTATTTGCACACCTCTACGCGAACGGCGTTAGATTCCAAAGCCCAGGGTCGCCGCCCCGGCGCACCCTGGGTTGTCGTGCCCAACGAAGATGAAAAACCCCAACGGGGTTTGACCACCGTCATCAGCACACGCATTGTCGAACCCCGTTGGGGTTCATGGTTTCCGGTGCATCGGCGACCCAGGGTGCGCTTGCGCGACCGTGGGCTACGGAATGTAACCGCGTTGCGGTATTTGCACACCTCTACGCCAACGGCGTTAGATTCCAAAGCCCAGGGTCGCCGCGCCGGCGCACCCTGGGTTGTCGTGCCCAGCGAACACGAAAAACCCCAACGGGGTTTGACCACCGTCATCGGCACACGCGTCGTCGAACCCCGTTGGGGTTCATGGTTGCCGGTGCATCGGCGACCCAGGGTGCGCTTGCGCGACCCTGGGCTACGGAATGTAACCGCGTTGCGGTATTTGCGCACCTCTACGCCCACGGCGTTGGATTCCAAAGCCCAGGGTCGCCGCGCCGGCGCACCCTGGGTTGTCGTGCCCAACGAAGATGAAAAACCCCAACGGGGTTTGACCACCGTCATCGGCACACGTATTGTCGAACCCCGTTGGGGTTCATGGTCGCCGGTGGCATCGGCGACCCAGGGTGCGCTTGCGCGACCCTGGGCTACGGAATGTAACCGCGTTGCGGTATTTGCGCACCTCTACGCCCACGGCGTTAGATTCCAAAGCCCGGGGTCGCGCAAGCGCACCCTGGGTTGCTCACGTCAAGAATCGATCAAGCTCGTGCAATTCGTGACGGAGGTGTGAGTCCGGAAAAAGTGAAGTCGAATGTCACACTTTTGGACTTCGCGACAACTTAAGGGTAGAATGTTTGCGATTACGATTGAGCCTAGAAAGCATTCCAGAGAAGTATTCCAGCACCGAAGAATTAACACCGCCATAGAAGAATAAGCGAGCCGAGAGAACAAGATGAAACTACTATTGATCGTGTTAATAGCGTTGACGAGCGGGACCGTCTGCTGTGCTGCGGAGGAGACGGCCGATTTTTACGTGTCCCCCCGTGGCTCCGATAGGTGGTCTGGAACCTTGGCGGAACCGGATCAGGGAGGAGCCGATGGACCGTTCGCGACGATCGCTCGTGCACGCGACGCGGTTCGGGAGTTGAAGAAAAGCCAATCGACAGACATCGTTGTGCTGGTGCGTGAGGGAAATTACCAGCTTGAAGAGACTGTCGTTTTCGGTCTGCAGGATTCGGGGGTAGGTGATGCGACAATCACCTATGCGGCCTACCCCGGCGAAAAGCCTGTGTTCAGTTCGGGGCAAGAAATCAAAGGCTTGAAAAAGGTGACCGGTGAACTGCCCGACTTGCCAAAAGAAGCTCAGGGTAACGTTCTTGTTGCGGACGTTTCTGGTCGCTTTCACTCGCTCTTTAATGCCGAGGGGCTGCTGCCACGCGCACGGTCAGCCGGATTCCGAACGACGGCGGGCAACGGTCGCACGGGACTACGGTTTCCTGAGGGCAGGTTGAAGAACTGGTCAAATCTAGAAGATGTGGAGATTGTCATTCGAGCGAGCCATCAGTGGATGATTAATATCCTTCCCCTGGCATCGGTCGATGAAGAGGCTCAAGTTGCTCAAACGTCCATTGATGCAACCTATGCCATGAAGAGCTTGGGCGATTCGTGTTGGGTTGAAAACGTACTGGAGGAACTCGATCAGCCGGGCGAATGGGTTCTCAATACAAAGGAAGGCAAGCTCTATCTGTGGCCGCGAGGTGAATCGCCAGTCCTGGCGCCGCAGCTATTGGAATTGATCCGTGTCGAAGGCAAGATTGATGAAATGGGCCCGACGGATGTTCCGGTACGCAACCTATGCTTCCGTGGTCTCACCTTCATGCATGGTGATCGCTATCTATTTGATCAGGACGATGCGGGGGTACAGCACGACTGGGATGTGGTAGACAAAGATAACGCCTTGGTTCGGCTACGCGGAGCTGAGAACTGCGTCGTGGAAGAGTGTCATTTTCTCCATAGCGGCAGCGGTGCGGTTCGAGTGGATTTGTACGGGCAAGGGAACAAGATCTCGAGCAACCATATCGAGCATATTGGCGGAACGGGCATCATGCTCGGTGGCTATGGACCTGGCACCAAAGACGTTAACAAAAAAAACCTCGTCTACAACAACCACATTCATCATGTCGGGGAACTCTATTGGCATTCACCCGGCATCCTGCTCTGGCAAAGTGGTGAAAACCGTGTGGCGAACAATCTGATTCATAACACAAACTACTGCGGCATGATCGTTTGTGGAATGGTGACCAAGTTTATCAATGGAAATGGTCGTGAGGTTAGTCGGTCCATTCGAAGGCATGAAGTAGGGCAAGTGCCACACAATCCGACGATCGATGACGTCCGTCCCTTCCTGCACTCCCATGACAACCTCATCGAATACAACGAGATCCATCATGCCATGGAAAAACTGGGCGATGGAAACGGGATCTACATTCGTGGATCAGGCCCCGGAAATATTATCCGCCGCAACTACATTCATCACCTTGTCGCCGAGAGCGGCGCGCAGTCAGGTATGCGAACCGATGGCGGACAGATGGATACTCTCATTGCCGAAAATCTGATCTACAAATGCACGTCCCAAGGTCTCATACTAAAGCTGAACAATCGTGCAGAAAACAACATCATCGCTTACGTTCTCGATGGGGCGCGGCAGGCCAAGGGGACGGAGGTTTCTTACTTGAGGTTAACCGAGGGACCATCGACCGGCGGCGCTATCAAGCGTAACATCTTTTATCATCCCGGTACGAAAGCTTCGTTCTTCACCGAAAGTCGAGGCGCACAGTCCAAGGATGGGGACAAGGATTACAACATCTATTACTGTGCTGGGAATCCAGAGGTGAGCCAGTCAGCGCTGACCAGGATGCAGCGTGAGGGAGTCGATGCCCACAGTCTGGCGGTCGACCCGATGTTTGTTGATCCAGACAACGGCGACTTTCGCTTGAAGCCTGACTCACCCGCACTGGAACTGGGTTTTGTCCCTATTGATTTGTCCAAAGTCGGCTTACGCAACGACAATAAGTAGCGAGTCGTCACTTCCGTCAACCTTCCTTTTTTTTCTTGGAACAAACTACTAGCATGAGAAAACTAGACAACGTCTTTCTATGTTTTTCGCTGATCATTCTTGTTGGGCAAACGACCACGGCGCAGTCCCCAACGAAACTTTGGTTCGACGAACCGGCTACCTATTTCGAAGAAAGCCTTGTGCTTGGCAACGGCAAGATGGGAGCTTCGGTGTTTGGAGGTGTTGAATCGGATCAGATCTATCTAAACGACGCAACCCTTTGGTCAGGCGAGCCCGTTGATCCGAATATGAATCCTGATGCCTACAAATCGCTTCCAAAGATTAGAGAAGCGCTTGCAAATGAAGACTATAAACTGGGCGACCAGTTGAATCGCGAACTTCAAGGCAAATTCACGGAGTCGTTCGCGCCGCTGGGAACCCTGTTTCTCAAGTTTGAACATGACGGTGAAGTAGGGGATTATTACCGTGAATTGGATATCAGCAACGCAACGGCCAAAACGACTTACCAGGTAGACGGCGTCAAGTTTTCGCGTGAATATATTGTCTCGCATCCCGACCAAATTATGGCGGTAAAACTCACTGCAGACAAAGAGGCGGCTCTTAATTTTAGTGTGTCGTTTGAGAGTCTGCTGAAATTCGAAACAAACGTAACGAGCGACGCCCTGAAAGTAGATGGGTACGCGCCCTACTACGTTGCTCATAACATCCAGAGGAACGTAAAGGATCCGGTCCGGTTCGATGAGAATCGTGGTACCCGCTTTTCTTCTTACTTAGGGATTGAGCATGAGGGGGGAGAGTTAACGGCTACGGGAGATTCGCTTGCCGTTCACGGAGCCAATGAAGCAACGGTTTACGTTTCGATCGCTACAAGTTTCAACGGTTTCGATAAGGATCCTGCGAAAGAGGGATTGGATAACAAGGCGATTGCTGCCGAGCAGCTTTCGCAAGCAGCGAAGAAGGATTTCGAGGAAATAAAGGCGGCTCACCTTGCTGATTATCAACCGTTTTTTAGTCGAGTGGCACTCAGTTTAGGAGAAACCGATGCGCCGAATCTACCAACCGATGAACGGCTGAAAAGATACTTTCATGGCGCGGAGGATAAGAACCTAGAGGTACTGTATTTTCAGTTTGGTCGCTATCTGTTGATCTCCAGTTCTCGTACCAAGGCCGTCCCCGCTACGCTGCAGGGAATTTGGAACCCGTACGTCCAGCCACCCTGGTGTAGCAATTACACCATGAACATCAATGTGGAGGAAAACTACTGGATGGCGGAAACAGCCAACCTGTCGGAATTCCATATGCCTTTGCTTACTTACATCGACAATCTCTCAAAGACGGGCGAGGTAACCGCAAAAACCTTCTACGGCGTCGATCAAGGATGGGCTGCTTGTCACACCTCCGATATTTGGGCAATGAGCAATCCGGTGGGCGATTTCGGCAACGGTAGTCCGCAATGGGCAAACTGGAACATGAGTGGAACCTGGTTGGTCACCCACCTCTGGGAGCACTACCAATTCACGCAGGACAAAGAATTCCTGAAGAACGACGCTTATCCTTTGATGAAGGGGTCCGCCGAGTTTTGTCTAAACTGGATGATTGAAGACAGCAAGGGAAAACTGATCACGTCACCTTCCACCTCTCCCGAGAATAGTTACCGAACCAACGACGGTTATCGGGGGTCGACCTTGTACGGCGGAACGGCTGACCTCGCCATGATTCGGGAAAGCTTCTTGCAGATGATCGAAGCCTCCAAAGTGCTGGATGTTGATGCGGAGTTTCGAGCTGAATTGGAACAGGCACTGGCACAGATGCACCCCTATCAAATTGGCAAGAAAGGGAATCTACAAGAGTGGTATCACGATTGGGACGACTCCGATCCTCAGCATCGTCACCAGTCGCATTTGTTTGGATTGCACCCTGGAAATCATATTACGCCTGCGTCGACTCCCGAATTGGCCGCGGCCTGTAGAAAGACCCTTGAAATTAAGGGTGACGAATCGACAGGTTGGTCGAAGGGGTGGCGGATCAATTTGTGGGCAAGACTGCGAGATGGCAACCACGCTTACAAGATGTACCGTGAGTTGCTTCAGTTTGTTGAGCCGTCGGGATTGCGTACGGACTACAGCAAAGGTGGCGGAACCTATCCAAACCTGCTTGACGCGCATCCACCTTTCCAAATTGACGGCAACTTTGGCGGTGCTGCCGGCGTCGTTGAAATGCTGATGCAGTCGCATGAGGGGGTCATTGATTTGCTGCCTGCCCTACCTGATGCTTGGGAAGAAGGCTCGGTAGAAGGTTTGTGTGCCCGTGGTGGTTTCGAAGTGTCAATGGATTGGAGTAACGGTCAACTTCAGAAAGTAACCGTGCTGGCCAAAAGTGGAGGAAAGACAACTCTGGTTTGTAACGGAAAAGAAAAAGTCGTCGAGTTGGCTGCCGGTGAACGAGTTGCATTCGATTGGTAGAAACGTTGTCTAAGACAAGGGGTAGGTAAAAACCTACCGTAGTGGACGAGGTTACGAGTCCTTGATACTCCTGCCGCTCGCATGAAGAATAGATTTAAACATTTGAAAGGACAATCTGTGAAGATAAGAACATGTGCGTTGCTAGGGTGGCTTAGTGTCTTGATGTTCTCCTGTAACGCGGGGGCTCAAACCGATGCGGCTGAAGAACAACTGCAGTGGTTTAAAGACGCTAAGTTTGGGATGTTTATCCATTTCCAAGCTCCACGTAATGGCGAATTTAACCCAGCTAATCTTGATACGAAAGAATGGGTTCGTATCGCCAAGGCCGGTGGGATGAAGTACATGACGCTAACCACGTCGCAGAGTTCTTACGTCCCTTTATGGAACTCTTCGTTTTCCGATCGGGATGTCACCGATCGAACCTCATGGACGCGTGACATCGTTAAGGAACTCGCTGAAGCCTGTAAGGCCGAGGGAATCCGGATGGGATGTTACTATCCGATCGCGGACCCGCCAAATCCGATTTACAACGAACCAGATGTGGGAGGCGAGATTCGACCCTATGTGGAATACCTGCATGGCATGATGAAGGAGCTTTGTGAAAACTATCACCCCTGCCTGATCTGGTTTGACGCTTCACGCCGCTTCCGAGATCCTGCGGAAAAGCCCTTGCTTCGCCAGCAGGAGATGGTGGACATGCTGAATTCCTATGGCACCCTTTCCAATAGCCGACTGGGTGACGATGATGCCTTACGCTATGTCAATTACCTCACCATGAATGACAACATGATGCCTTCGATTAACCTGGGGGTCCCTTTTGAGTCGGCGGTGACGATGGGTCGGTCCTGGCACTATCGAGCCAATGACACGCTAAAATCTCCCCAAGTCCTTATCGAACAACTGATCAATACAGCAGGAAATGGCGGGAACTATCTCCTCAATGTCGGCCCCGACAAGGACGGCGTTATTCCTAAGGAGATGGAGGACCGACTCAAGATCGTGGGCGATTGGCTTCAAAGGAACGGCGAAGCTATTTATGGAACCGAGCCTGGACCCTACCGCTATGAAATCGATTGGGGGACGATCACGCAACGTAAAAACGAGGACAGCACCAGCCTCTATCTCAACGTCGCCAACTGGCCTAGCGACGGGAAATTCACCTTGTTTGGCGTGAACCATCCTGTGCTGAAGGCATCGCTCTTGGCCACGGGTGAAGTCATCAAGAGTGAATCCAAGTTTGATGCGTCTTCCGGCCAAAACCTGATGACGCTGGAACTCCCCCAAGAGGCACCCGACGACTATGTTTCGGTAATCAAACTTGAGGTCGCGGGCACCGTGTCGATGGATCCAGCACACATGCAACTAAACGGTGGGAAGGTTATTCTCGATACGTACAATGCCACCATTCATGATGCGAAGTACGTGCCTGGCAAACCGACCAAGGCGATCGACATGAAGATGTTCACGGTCCCGGATCGACGGCCGCTGCTACCGGGCGAAATCACTGGTCCCTGGGACTACCAGATGTACAGAAAGGCGGGCGAGGGGGTCATGCCAGGCAGAGCGATCACCGTTTCAGGATTCCAAACCAAGGGTCAGGCACTGAGTTGGGATTTCAAAGTATTTGAACCTGGTACTTTCAACGTGGTGATTGATTGCAGAGGGAACCGAAACCAAAACGGGGACGACGAAGGCAAACTGCGTGCGTATGTCGCCGGTCAATCGATTGAGGGTCATTTGAACATCGTCGGTCTTGGGAAAGCTCAGCTAGGAAAGATTCAAATCGAAAAGCCAGGAACCTATACCTTCACCCTTGAAGTTGTTTCTGATTTCAAAAACGCTCTGAGGTATGGAGGCGTTACCCTGGTGCCGGAACGCCAAGAAACCTAGGCCAGAGGCCGAAACATCCCCTGCCGGTGGCGTGAGCCACCGGAATGGATTGCGCCTTTGATCGTCCCAAGCAATCATCTTACCCATGGTCTAGTTGGAAGAGAAAACCCATGAAGTTAAAAACATTTCTGCTTGCCGCATGTCTCGGCGGGTTGATGCAGTCCGGAATCGCGGTGGCTCAGACGCAAGCGGCGGAAGAATCACGGCAGTGGTTGAAGGATGCCAAATTTGGGATGTTTATTCATTTTGATGTGGATAAGCGAAACATAAGCACATGGAATCCGAGCAATCTGGATACCGATGAATGGGTGCGTATTGCTAAACAGGCTGGGATGAAGTACGTCGTCCCAACGACGCACCAATCTTCCTACATTGTTATGTGGGACTCCGAGGTCTCAAGCCGAGATGTCACGGACCTAACCCCGTTTCGGCAGCCTTACTTAAAGGAGTTGTCCGAATCGTGTAAGGCTGCGGGGCTCCGAATGGGGGCCTACTATGCGATTGCCGACCCTGGCAATCCGCTCTACAACGAAGACGGTTCTGATATCAAACCGTATGTCGAGTATCTGCACGCGGTCATCAAGGAACTCTGTGAACAGCATCAGCCCCTTCTCATCTGGTTTGATGCTTCGCGACGATTCAAGCATCCTGAACAAAAGGAATTGCTGCGGCGGGCCGAAATGGTCGAGATGCTTCATTCTTATGGAACCCTTTCGAATAGCCGACTTGGCGATGACGATGGGCAGCGGTATGTCGATTACCTGACCATGAATGATAATATGGCTCCCGATTTTAACCTGGGCGTGCCATGGGAATCAGCCGTGACCATAACGACGGATGGCTCCTGGCACTTTACCAACGCGAACGCTGAGTTGAGATCCCCCAAAGAGCTTCTACATCGGCTGATCAATGCTGCCGGAAACGGCGGAAATCTATTGTTAAATGTTGGACCGGATCCGCAAGGCGTTATTCCAAAGAACATGGAGGAACGACTGAAGACCCTAGGGCAATGGCTTGAGAAGAATGGGGAGGCCATTCACGGAACTCAGCCGGGGCCCTACCCCTATCAAATCAGTTGGGGATCGATCACGCAACGGAAAGATGAAGGAAACACCAACCTTTATCTGAACGTGCTTGACTGGCCTGAAACGGGGAAGTTCACCTTGTTTGGATTGCAAAACAAAGTCTTGCAGGCGTCTCTGCTAGCGACGGGAAAAACGATTGACTTTCAATCCAACTTTGATGCCAACTCCGGTCAGAATATCGTCACGTTAGACGTCCCCGAAACACAGCCGGATGACTATGTCTCCGTGATCAAGTTGGTAGTCGCTGGTGATGCGGTGATGGATCAAGATCACCTGCAACTGACCGATGGGAAGGTCTTACTGGATACCTACAATGCCACGATTCATGATTTAGAGTTTGTGCCCGAAAAGCCTACCAAGGCCATCGACATGAAGATGTTCACTGTCGCGGAAAGACGACCCCAGCAGCCGAGTGATTACAAGGGACCCTGGGACTATCAAATGTATAAGAAGCCCGGTGAGGGGATCATGCCGGCCAGAGGCATCACCGTCTCAGGCTTCCAAACCAAGGGCCAGGCGTTGAGCTGGGATTTCAAAATCTATGAGCCGGGTCGCTATGATGTCGTGGCGGTTTGCCATGTTACCAAAGGGTCCAACTGGCAAGTGAGGGGACGCGTGCGGGCACATGTTGCCGGGCAAACGGTCGAGAATCAACTTGTCGAATCGAAACGCGTTGAAACCATCACCGTGCCGAAGTATTTGGAGCTGCATTCGGTCTTGGGAACCGTCGAGATCGATTCGTCGGGGGCGCATACCCTAACGTTGGAGATCGCTGAAAACCTCACCGGTGCAAAACCCAATTTCCAAAGGGTCGAATTGGTGCCTTCGCAGCGATGATAGATCGTGCTACTCACTGCTCTGTTAGAAAAGGAAAAGGGATGAAGACGTTTCAGAAGATTAGGTGGACGCTGTTGAGCGTTGTGATAGGGATAGGACTTTGTGGGTACAGCTCGGCTGACGAAGTTCCTACCTATCTGGCGGGATACGAAGATACCTACGCCGAGAATCCTCGCGAGGCCGCATTGGAGTGGTTTAGAGAGGCCGAGTTTGGCATGTTCATCCACTATGGCTTGTATAGTTTGGCCGAAGGGCATTGGGGCGATGTCCATTCCAGCCCGGCGGAATGGGTCCAGTTACGTGCCAAGATCAGGCCAAGCGAGTATGAAAAGTTGGCAGGAAAATTCACGGCTGAAAATTTTGATGCGGACTTTATTACCGATTTGGCCGTCGCTGCTGGCATGAAGTACATCAACATTACGACCCGGCATCACGATGGTTTTTGCCTCTTTGATTCCAAGTATACCGATTTCAAGAGCACCAAGAGTGCGGCCAAGCGAGACCTGATCGCGGAACTGGCCGAACAATGCCAGAAAAAGGGGTTGGGGCTGTTCTTTTATTACTCCCATGGTCGCGACTGGCGCCATCCCCATGCCCCGAACCGAGACGAATGGGGCGGTAACCCCAGACCCAATTATGATCCTCCCGAGGAGTCCTACAAATACGGCGAAGAGCATGACCTACAACTTTATGTGGAATACATGAAGAATCAGATCACGGAACTGCTGACCCACTACGGACCGGTGGCAGGGATTTGGTTGGATGGGCGGGCGGTCCCCGGTTCACGGCCGGAAAAACTACATGAACTGAAGCTGCAAGAACTCTACGATTACATTCATTCGCTGCAGCCACAGGTGCTGGTCTCTTACAAACAAGGGGTGCTTGGAACGGAAGATTTTAAGGCTCCAGAACGCAATTTCAAAGGTGAATCGAAGGTGCCCTTGGAAATTTGCAATACGATGCAGCCTCATGCATGGGGCTATGATCGGGACGATGACGTTGGACACAAGACGCCAGATGATGTGATGAAAATGCTTGCCGGCACCAAGTCGATGAAAGCGAACCTATTACTCAATATTGGCCCGTTGCCCGACGGATCGGTTTTTCCAGACGATATAACCACCTTGCGTGAAGTGGGCAAACGCTTGAAACAACAGTGAATCTCTTAAAGGAGTCATGATGAATCGTATTTCTAAAATCCGTCTTGCCAGAGGCTTGGTTCTGCTCGTTCTCTGTCTAGTGATGCCGGCCACAGGTAGAGCCGCAACGCTGAAGGGCACCCGGCCAAATATTGTGATTATCATGCCGGATGATATCAGTTTCGCATCGATCGGTGCGTATGGGAATCCAAAAGCGAATAGCCCGAGCGTGGACGAGCTTTATCACAAAGGCGTTCGCTTTGAGAATTTTCATGTGTCACCGACCTGTTCGCCGACACGTGCGGCCTTGTTGACCGGTCGTCATGAGTGCTACAGCGGAGTCACCCACACGATCATGTTACGGGATCAGATGAACCCGGAGTTGCGGACGATGCCGCAGATGCTTCAGGACGTGGGCTATGCGACGGGCATTTTCGGAAAATGGCATCTGGGGGATTCCAAGGAATACCGACCGGACAGCCGAGGTTTCGGCGAAGTCTATATCCACGGCGCCGGTGGTATCGGTCAGAATTACGCGCACAGTGCGGATTTCCCCAACAACGACTACAACAACCCCGTTCTTTATCACAACGGCAAGGTCATCGAGACGGAAGGCTATTGCACCGATCTGTTTTTCGATCAGGCCATTCGCTGGATCGGTACCCAGGCAGCGGCCAAGAAGCCCTTCTTTGCCTATGTGCCCTTGAACGTTGCTCACCGTCCCCACATTCCACCGATCCTACCGGACGGCAGTACCGGCAACATCATGAAGAACCTCGATGACAACGTTGGGAAGATGATGGCATATCTGGATGAGCAGGGCCTCAGTGAAAACACGCTGCTGATCTACATGACAGACAATGGCGCCGCGTCCGGTTCACTCCAGCTGAAGGGGCGAAAAACATTTGCCACCGAAGGCGGAATTCGTGTGCCTTGTATCATGTATTGGAAGGGGCACCTTGAAGGCGGAATCTCAAACAATGATCTAACTGGCCACATCGATTATTACGCTACATTTGCTGAACTGGCTGGGTCGGACGACGCCGTTCCCGGCGGCCAAATCTGGGATGGTCGTAGCATGCTGCCTCTGCTGGAAAACCCCACAAACGCTCAATGGCCGCAGCGCTACTGGATTGCTCATCGCACTCGCTGGAACGATGCGGCTACGTCGCAGTACGCTCACGCATCGGTTCAAGATTTACAATTTAAACTGTTCATGCCAAACGCAGGAAAACTTGAACTCTACGAGGTTTCCGCGGACAAACGTGAACGGAACAATGTTGCCAGTCAGTATCCCGAAAAGGTAGAGCAACTGAAGAAGGTCTATGATGCTTGGTGGGCGGACGTCCAATCCTACATGGTGAATGATCACCTTGAAAACGTTCCGGCCGAGCACAAGCCTTATCATGAGTTGTATCGCGAAGCTTTTGGTGAAGAGCGTTATCAAGAGGCGATGCGTCAGATGAATTGGGTGGGGGGCAAACCTTATGGACAAAGGAGATAAGGACAACATGAAAATGACTGCAAATTCGATGGACTCAGACCATTTGGACAAACTTATGAAAAAGCGGAATATTCGTTGGATAATCGGGTTGTTGACGATGCTCACGATTTGTGTGGTATCGGATGGGTATGCACAGGATCAACCCAATGCCCCAAAAGCGAATCTTCATCCCTATTGGGCTCCAGGGGTCTATGAGCTACGGCCGGATGACATCACAAGCATCATGGGCTTCCGTGCGGAGCTTACCGGAAACTTGAACGTTGCGGATCGGCCGACGCCTGCCGTGGTCAATAATGCCTTTGTTCGGGGGTTTAAAACCGAGAACGACATCATGACCTGGGAGGTGAATGCGCCTTATGAAGCGAATTACACGGTTTCCTTTCTGTATGCAGGACGCGACGAAATCATGGAGCAATCCACGGTGCAGGTCAGCTGTGGAGACACCGTCATCACGGAGAAGGCGGTTGTTGCGGACTGGGGCACCCGCCCGCTCGTCCCGCGGCACACGCTGAAGCAGCCCTTGCTGCTGAAGAAGGGGATTAACAAAATCAGTTTGCGGCTGGTGGATTTCCAAGGGACGCGAGAAGAACGTGATGCATTGGACGCTGTTAAGAACGCAAAAGGGAAGACCACCCCATTTGCGTTGTGGTCAATGGAATTGGTGCGACCCGAAGCTCTGGTTGACATAAAAGCCCGCGCCAAGGCTATGAAAGCTGACGTTCAATGGATGATCGATGGCAAGTATGGCCTGTTTGTTCATTTTTCATCTTCGGCAGACTATCAGGAGCGGGTCAAAGCCTTCGATGTGGATGCTTTTGTTGAAAAAGTGGTCGAAACTGGCTCATCGTGGGTCTGCTTCACCTGCTCCCATGGCGCACATTATTGGCCGGGGCCCAGCAAAACCATCGATGCACAGAAACCCGGGTTTACCTGTGAACGGGATTTGATTCGGGAGCTCATTGATGGTTTGGCGAAACATGACATTCGCTTGATGCTTTACTACAACCCGAACAGTGGTATCAAGCGGTTGTATGGCAACGTCTATGGCAATGGCCCCGAGCGGGATCCGAGCGGATATTTTAACTTTTTAGAAAACCATTTCCGCGAGGTAAGCCTTCGGTACGGTGAAGATTTGGTCACAACCGCAGCGTATGTCGATGACTGCGGCTGGCAAGTCTATCAATTGGACCCGCCATGGGAGCGATTGGTCAAAGCGATTAAAGCTGGCAATCCCAATGCGCCGGTCGGATTCAGCCAGAACCTGTTTGCGAACCTAACTCCGTTCAGTGACTTCGTGGTGTCCGATGGAGCCGGCAGGGCGCCGGAACATCAGCCCGCATTCCTGTTTGAAGAGGGCGGCCAGTTAGAGGGGCAGACCCCTGCTGCATGGTTCTACATGGATGGTTGGGGCGGTGGTGCACGCAATGGAGTATGGAGAGGAAAACCCAAGTTCTCTGCTGAGGAATACATCGAGATCTTCAAAAAGGCGGATGAAGCCAACATGCCGATCACGATCAATCTTGCGTCGAGTCCCTACATCACGAAGGATGCCCCGTTTTTCAATCCGGCGTGTATCGACATCATGAAGCAGGTGCGAAAGGCCGTGAAAGGAGACTAATGCTTCAACCACATTTCATTTGGGGTTCGTTCTGTCCGTGGCGTAGGCTTCCAGCCTGCGATTTGCGACAAGTACGGATTGGCAGGCAGGATGCCTACCCCACGTTTTAATTGGGATGACACACGACGCCACCTGTCTTGAAGAGAGCCTGGCATTAAGAAATGGCAAAACGGGGCTTTGCCGTTGAGAGAAGTTAGGAAGCGTACAACAATTGATCTTTTAATGAACCTCATAAACAAGGAAAAAGCAAACGACGATGAAGTTAAATCGATTCGCCTCATTCGCTGGGGCTGCGTTGGCATTGATGATCTGCACCTGTAACGTTTCCGCGCAGACGGCTGAAGAACGGATGCAGTGGTTTAAGGATGCGAAGTTCGGGATGTTCATCCATTTTGGTGTCCATAACCAAAGTAAATTCAATCCGGATTTTAATGCTGGCCAGTGGGCGCGTGTTGCCAAGATGGGTGGAATGAAATATGTCGTTCTAACCACCAAGCATCACGTCGGATTCTGTCTTTGGGACTCTGAACTATCCGAATACAATGTTGTTGATCAAACGCCCTATCCGCGAGATATCGTGAAAGATTTGGCCGCGGGCTGTGAGGCGGAGGGACTTGAGATGGGCTGCTACTATTCGATCGCAGAATATAACCATCCCCTCTATGAGCCCAAATACCAGAACCGGCCCAATCGACGCAGCGGCACCGTTCCTGGTGCCGATATCAACAAGTACATCGGCGACTACATGTTCGGTCAGCTTCGAGAACTCTGTGAACTCTATCGTCCCTGCCTGATCTGGTTTGATGGTGGAAGTGGGTTTAGCAATCCCGTTGATAAGCCCCTACTGCGCCGCCAAGAAATGGTGGATATGTTGCATTCTTATGGCACGCTCTCCAATAGCCGCCTTGGCGATGATGATTCCTTGAAGTTTGTGGATTACATGAGCATGAATGACAACATGGCTCCTGACATTAACTTGGGCATTTGTTTTGAATCCGCGGTGTGCATGGGCAAATCGTGGAACTACACCGCCAACGACACGGTGAAATCACCCCAATTCCTTATCGAGCAACTCGTCAATATTGTAGGAAACGGAGGAAATTACCTCCTCAATGTCGGGCCAGATCAGCAGGGCGTGATTCCCGAAGAGATGCAAGAACGACTCAAGATCATGGGCAATTGGCTGGAGAAAAATGGCGAGGCCATTTACGGAACCGAGGCCGGACCCTACCGCTATGAAATCAACTGGGGTTCGATCACGCAACGCAAAAACGAGGATAGCACGAGTCTTTATCTCAATGTGGCTGACTGGCCGACGGATGGTAAGTTCACCTTGTTTGGTGTGAACAATCCCGTGATAAAGGCTTCCCTGCTGGCCACGGGCGAACCGATCAAGAGCGAATCAAGATTTGATGGAGCTTCCGGGCAATCTGTCATTACGCTGGATATCCCCAAAGATGCTCCCGATGAATATGTGTCCGTGATCAAACTCGATGTAGCAGGCACCGTGTCAATGGATCCGGCACACATGCAGCTAAACGACGGTAAGGTCATCCTGGATACCTACAATGCCACCATTCATGATGTGCAATATGTGCCCGGCAAACCGACCAAAGCCATCGACATGAAGATGTTTACGGTCCCGGACAGACGACCACAACTGCCGAGCGATACGACCGGACCCTGGGATTATCAAATGTACAAAAAGCCGGGCGAGGGGATCATGCCGAGCAGAGCGATCACCGTTTCGGGTTTCCAAACCAAGGGTCAGGCACTAAGTTGGGATTTTAAAGTATTTGAACCTGGCACTTATCAGGTGGCTATTCAATGCAGTGGAGTCAATAACCAAAACGCAAACACGAAAGGCAAACTGCGTGCGACTGTCGCCGGGCAATCGATCGAGAATGGCTTGACGTTCGTCGATCGTGGGCACGCTCAACTTGGAAAGATACAAATCGATACACCAGGAACCTATACATTCACTCTTGAAGTTGCTTCTGATTTCAATAGCTCGCCCCGATATGGAAGCGTCGTGTTGGTACCTGTAAGCCAAGTTGATTGATCTCTGTGCGGCAAGGCTTTGCCTTGCACAATTGCCTTGCCTAAAACGTCCCAATCGTAAGTGGAGATCTCTTGATGCGGAGGTTTCTGCTGGAAAACATGAGAGGAGATGAGATGAAGATAAGAGAAAGTCTCAAAGGGTTGATTACGATCCTGCTTATTGCACTCAGCTCGTCTCGCCCAGGATTGGCAGAGGATCGATCGGTTATGCATTACGACCATCCGATATCGGAGGATCTAAAGCGACTTGATCACTCGGTTCCCAGGTCTCCAATCAATGCACGTTTCATGGGCGAGGCACTGCCTTTGGGAAACGGCCGGTTTGGTGCGATATTTTCCGGGCATGTCGATTCGGAGTACCTGGTTTTCAATGACATTACGCTGTGGATGAACTCGACGCGTGGGGCGAGTGAGTTCAAGCAGTCGGGCTCGCCAGCCGACGGCAAGGACTACCTCGAGATGGTCCGAACTGCCTGCCGTGAAGGAAAGTTTGGCACCGGGGAAGGCTCCATCGAATCCCTGGGCACTGAGTATCTTGCTACCAAGCAGCGGTTAGGGAATTTTGCGCCGTTTGCCGATCTAGAGATACGAACCGGGCATGATTCGAACGCAGTGGAAGACTATGATCGAGCCCTGGATCTCGCGACGGGGGTGGCGAGTGTTCGCTACAGGATTGGTGACGTCACGTACTCTCGCGAATATTTCTGCAGCCATCCGCAAGATGTGTTTGTTGCCCGCTTTTCGGCTGACGGTGGGAAAATGGACTTGGTGCTCCAAGCCCGAACGCCTCACAAAAAGAACACGATTGAATCCCAAGGTCATGAGATTCAGCTGCGCGGATTTGCCGACATGGATCAAGACGACATGGCGTTTATGCAAGGCGTTCGGGTTGTCTCCAGCGATGGCGAGGTGGAAGCCAAATCAAACGGCACGTTGCAAATCACCGGAGCGACTGAAGTGGTGCTGTCTGTCGCTGGCCATACAGATTTTCTGCCGGAATACCCGAAATTCAAGGGACGCGATTTTGAAGGCGATACGCTTCACGCTCTACAGCAGGCGGAAGAGCTAGGCTACACGGTTCTGAAGACCAATCATGTCTCGGACGTCCAGTCGCTAATGCGCCGTGTTCCACTCGATCTCGGTATCACGCCATCGGGGCTGCCAACGGATAGGCTCGTCAAACAGGGTGACCCGAAGGAAGTGCAAAAGCTCTACTTCGATTATTCGCGTTACCTGCAGATCTGCTCATCGCGAGATGCTCCCGTACCTTCCAACTTGCAAGGGCTTTGGAGTTCGATGCTGATTCCACCCTGGAACAGCGACTACCATAACGATATCAACGTCCAGATGAACTACTGGATGGTCGAAACGGCAAACCTTCCCGAGAGTTTCACGCCGTTTGTTGAGTGGACAAAGGTGCTCGCGGAATCCGGTAGGCATACCGCGTGGGGAACCTTTGGCGTGAAGAAGGGGTGGACGGCAGGCTTAAATGGAAACATTTTTGGTTTCACTGCTCAGAATCCACATGGGCGCCGACTTCAGCAGGGCGGCCACTGGTTGGCTCAACATCTATTTGAACACTATG
This sequence comes from Novipirellula aureliae, assembly GCF_007860185.1. Taxonomy (NCBI): domain Bacteria; kingdom Pseudomonadati; phylum Planctomycetota; class Planctomycetia; order Pirellulales; family Pirellulaceae; genus Novipirellula; species Novipirellula aureliae. The sequence goes on along the minus strand of NZ_SJPY01000002.1, from coordinate 781,242 downwards.
CCTTCAACAAGGATCAAGCATATCTCGAAGACGTCTATCCGGTTCTCAAAGGAGCTGCAGAGTTTTTCATTGAACATCTTGCTCCCTGGAAGGATGGCACGTTGGTGGTCTATCCCACTTGGTCGCCAGAGAACTTTTTTCTGGAGGAAGCGTATGGAAAGCTTAACAAGCAGGCTTGGGGGGCGAGTTATGATCAACAACTGCTGGTAGGCCTGTTCACCGATTGTATCGAAGCATCCATCCTTTTGGATCGAGACCCAGAGTTCCGCCAAACCTTGCGCGAATTCATTCCGAAACTGTGTCCGCAGAAAATCAATTCACAGGGACATCTCCAGGAGTGGCCGGAGGATTGGGATGGCTACGAGGTTACCCACCGACATCTTTCTCACCTAATCGCCCTTCATCCAGGGCGAGACTTTTCACCTCTTTCGACACCTGAACTGGCTCAAGCCTGCGAAACCGTACTCAAGGTGCGGACCGGTACGGGCGGATGGAAGGGTGCCTGGAGGGCTGCATGTTGGGCTCGCCTGCGCAACGGAGACGAAGCGCTGAAGTACTACAATGACTTAGCGTTTGGGACGCCCAATCCCAACCTCCTCAACGGCAGTCGCTTTCAGATTGATGGCAACTTAGGTGGCGGTGCGGTGATTCCCGAAATGTTGTTGCAGAGTCACCTTCGCAGTATTGATCCGCAGGCGGATACGATCGCAGCGGCCGCCTATGTTCCGTATCGGAAAGACCCCAAGCAGCCAAACCATTTCGTTGCAGTGACGCCACCAGATCGTCTGGTGGGAGCGCCGTATATTCTCGACCTACTTCCCGCCCTGCCTTCGGCATGGCCCAAGGGCAGTGTCAAGGGCTTGCGGGCACGCGGTGGCTTTGAAGTCGATATGGAGTGGGACAACGGCCAACTGCTGAAAGCCACGATCCACGCCACCCGCAACGGCACATTTCGTGTCTACTCGAACGGCAAACTTAGCGAAACCATAGCGATGAAGAAAGGTGATTCCAGAATTTGGGAATAATCGCGAGCGCCTCCTATCACAGCCACCTCGTAAGACTTCTTTTTGGTTAATCAAGCGATCGTTGGAAGCCTTCCTGTTTGCGTCATGCCGGCGAGTTCCAACCATTTTAGGCAGAATTCTGGAACGCCATTAACCGGTCCAATGGATTGGTAAACATCGTTTAACCTTTCGCGGCGAAACTTACGGCAGCTTGAGGGGTTGTACAGGGGCTACAAGCGTATCAGGCTATCGGTCTGCAATCACCCAGCCCACTCATACATATTCGGGGATCTGTCCGTGCGAATCATAACGAATGCATTTTTTTTCGCTCTTGCTTTGGCTGCAGCGGCCCCAGCGACTCGTGGCGAAGAGCAGGTATCAAGTTGGCCGCAGTGGCGTGGTCTTGAAGGATCTGGCGTAGCCGTCGATTCCAACCCACCGACGACATGGAGTGAAACAGAGAATATCAAATGGAAAGTCGAAGTGCCTGGGACTGGCGGCAGCACACCGATTGTCTTGGGCAACCGTGTGTATGTCAGCACCGCCGTCAAGATGCAGCGCACGGCTGAGGGCGGAGCCTCCGAGGAAGTAGCAGCACGCGAACAGACCGAGCCGCAAAGTGGAGGACCGCGGGGAGGCCGCAATGGCGATGTTGGAGGATCCGGGCGAGCTGGCGGGCAGGGAGGAGGACGTGGAGGACGTGGCCGATCCGGTGGCGGCGCCGCTCTGACGGATTACTACGACTTCATGATACTTGCCTTCGACCGTGCGACCGGCAACGAGATTTGGCGAACCAGTTTGACCCAACAGATTCCCCACGAATCCATCCACAACACCAACACATTCGCCTCGGCATCGCCCGTTACCGATGGCGAACGACTTTATGTGTCGTTCGGTTCTCGTGGTGTTTTTTGCCTGGACCTAGACGGCAAGCAACTTTGGGACGTCAGCTTCGGCCAAATGCAGACGCGATCCCAGTTCGGTGAAGGCAGCTCGCCAGCGGTCTACGATGGGACGCTTGTCGTGCCATGGGATCACGAGGGCGAATCGTTCATCGTTGCCCTTGATGGAAAAACCGGCGAGGAAAAATGGCGTCAATCCCGTGACGAACAAACGACTTGGTCGACGCCGTTGATCACAGAATATGACGGCCGCGTCCAAGTCATCACCAACGGCTCCAACCGAGTCCGCAGCTATGACCTCGCCACCGGGGAAGTCATCTGGCAATGCGGTGGTCAAGTTGGAAACCCGATCCCCACGCCGGTTCGCTTTGAAGATAACGTCATCGTGATGACGGGCTATCGTGGCTACGCGATCTATTCCATCCCGCTCAATGCCAAAGGCGATATCACTGGCTCGGACCAAATCACTTGGTACGAAAAAGACGCCGCACCCTACGTGTCCTCGCCGGTGCTTTACAAAGGCCAGCTTTACTTCGTCAAATCCAACAACGGCGTTTTGCTCTCGCGTGACGCCAAGACCGGCGAACTGCTTATCGACCAAACCCGTTTGCCCGATGTTTCGTCTGTCTACGCCTCCCCCGTCGCTGCCGCAGACCACATCTATTTAACCGGGCGTGACGGCACGACCTTGGTTTTCGATCACGCCCAATCGTTCAATGTCGTCGCGACGAATAAGCTCGATGACGAGATTGACGCCTCCGCCGCGATCGTTGACGATGAGATTTTCTTGCGAGGAAAAACGCATTTGTACTGCGTCGCAAACTAAATCGATTCTCGATCCCGCTGAATTCTCGCTGTATCACTTGACAGGATGCTCTGTCCCTACACTCGCTTACTCGCCGCTAACGGCCTGCTGATTTAATCGTTTAACGCTTAGCCGAAGGCGTCAGCTTTTCCATAAGCGGTCGCCTATGGCTTGGCGTTAAACAATAAGTCGAGTCAAACCGATTAAATCAGCAGGCCGCTAATGTCGATCCGACTTTTCGTCCGACAACCACGTTTTATCGGCGAATAGGTATTTGGTGGTTTCACGGTGGGCGGTTCCTTGATCCCAATCAACTTTGCGTTACTTGAGTGAAATTCGTGGAGCAAAATCATCACCGATGAACGAAACGCAAAGTGTTTCCGAATCCGTATAATGTTCCAACCTCAACGACAGTCCGTTCCTTTCAACACCGATAATTGTGCAATGGGGCCAAGCCTGCGTATTTGGCTGTGACCAAATCGGCAAAACGGGGACTGCGAACCAAATGAGGATCGGCAATCAAAACTGGATGTTCATCACGTTTCGCTGTTAGAGCGACTCCTTAGGAAATTCATCCTATTCAGACTCGATCGATCTACGAATGTGAGGGGGGATGAACTCGGCCCGAAGGTTTTGAGATTGATCGGAGAGTCGGGCCATCGGCACAGACATCAAGAGAACATCGATTGGTCAAACAAATGGGTCAAACAAATGGGTCAAACCTGAATGCCGCGAGTTTAAACTGCAAGTCCTTCATGCCGCTGCCCTTCTGGCGGCGTGGCGTGGGCGTTTCATCGTTGGGTACGTTTTTGGTCTACGTTTAAGCGAGCCAGTTCGGCTACAATTCTTCAGGAAGCCTTTGTCGTGCGTCGGTGTAAGATTTTGTACTGGTGCAAACCGCTGGCTTGCCACGCTCAACTCGCCAGGCATTGAGTCGCATCACTGCGTCACGACAAGAGTGATCGGCAGAAAACGTTTGCCCCAGGAACATCCAAAGTGTGACCACTGGCGGTAGTGCCTCGCGGTTCAAAGCTTACTACCTGTTGTTTTGAGCAGCTTAACCCCGCTTAACCCCGCGGCATTCAGGTTTGACCCATTTGTTTCGGATGACCCATTTGTTTTCGGATCAGCTAACGAACGAAACCGGTGCAATCAACAAGGATCGACGACTGAGTCGACAATTGAGATTTTCGGCTTATCGTTGAACTCAGTCTTTGAGGCGACTATCGGTCACCTGCCTCCGCTTCATTCCGTGCCTTGATCCTGGCCTCATAGTCTAACATCTGCTCCTCGGTTCGCTTGACAACCGTAGGCTCCTCGCTGCCTCCACAACCAGTGGTCGTTCCGACGATTGCGAACAGCGAAACCATTAAAAGCAAAACTGAAATTTTCATTTAAATGTCTTTCGGGAATTGTGTGATGTAGTGCGACAACGCTCGATAGCGTTGTCGCAAGCCTGCCAGGACGGGCTGGAACGCCCGTCCTATCGATTCAGTGAGAGAACTCACTCAGCAACGAACGATGTTAAAATTCCTCGCTGATGACTTCTTTCGAAGCCCTCGTGCCCAATGAGCCCCACAACCCGTAGGGACTCTCCGAACCAGGTGCCTGCACGCCGGTGCCCTCTAGCCAGACCTGGCCGTTGCTGGAGTTACCCGCATTGATCGAATCCGTCACGAACTTGACTGCCCCATCACCCATCAAAACATGGCAGCCACCTTGATGGTAACTCGACATGCTTCCAACGACCGTCAGGGCGCTTGGATTGGTCCCACTGCACAACTCCGAATTTGGCGGCAAGATCGTCATACAGCTGGTGTAAAGGGCACTCGCATCCGCCCAGCGATAGCCTCGCCCACCGTCGGGGGATTCAGCTGTACCGTCCGTCCCCCAATAGCGAGGTCGTTCGGGATCGAGTGAACCACGGCACGACAGCGGAGCGTCTCTCATTGTCTCCAAGGTACCTGAGTTGCCGCCCAAGTCATCACTTGAGATTGACGCACGAGAGTCCTGGTCTCCCAGGTAAGTGCAGATTTCGCCCATCGCAATCGTATTGGACAACCCATCCAAGCAGTCTCTGAACTGTTTCTTTTGGAAGTTTACGAATAAACCTCGAAGCGACGCCTGGGTTTGCTGTAAACAGGTTTGCGGAGTGCTAAAATCCGAATGCCGCCACATCGACGTACCCCAACTCGAATCACCTACGCAGGCAGCATAGTTGGTCCTTCCTAAAGCAGGCAGCCCTGAGCCGGGATCACTAGGGCAGCGGTACGCGGGCAGTTCGGTACTCCAAGGTTCGTAACGTATATTTTCGGGCGTTGGCCCCATCGGGCGAAACTGGTTTGTGCCGTCGTTGTAGGGGTTCGATATTACTTCCCAAAGTCCCTGCTGCTCAACAAATGGTAAGATCCCTACCAGCATGCTCAGTCTGGAATTATTGTGGTTCGTCCTGTCTGCGTAACGATTGGATGCACCAACCGCTTCATCATAACCAATACCATAGTTGGTGGTACCTGTACCGTGCGTTGGCAACTGACTGAACGCAGAATGGTAATTGTGGATTCCCAGGCCAATTTGTTTGAAATTGTTGCTGCAACTCATGCGTCGCGCGGCCTCTCGGGCGGCCTGAACAGCGGGCAATAGCAACCCGACTAAGACGCCAATGATTGCAATCACGACGAGAAGCTCGACTAACGTAAAGCCGCCCCGCTCGCTGCGAGAAATTCGAAAATTCATTAATACATTCCTTCGGAATTCGTGGGGATTTGGAACAGAAGGGCTTGGTGTTCGACATCGAGAGGGATCATAAAAATCCTCTTAAAACTGCAGTCTCACGCGCTCGTGCCGAACCGATCGCCCTGAACTTGACTGTGAACTTGACTGTAGAAATATAGGGCAGGCCACGACTCCGTTTGGACACAAATAAATCCCAAGATTTTAAATATTTATGAATTTCAGTCGTTCGCGGTTCAGCGATTGCGAATTTACTGTCCAAAACCAGAGGAAGTCACCCTAATACGTTGACCACCCGTGAACGCGGGACGTCGTTTCAACTTCGTTCTTGCAATTTGGCTGGTGGACCTGCGAACCACCTGTACTCGTTATGCCCTCTGTTTGAGGTGTTGCCCTATACCCTCGTCAGCGATGTCACTGGATTCTGAACATTCCGAATTCGCTCGGCTGATTGCTCAACACGGGCGATCCGTTCGGGGGTACATCATGGCCAACGTCCCTCGCTTCAGCGATGCGGACGAAGATTGGCAAGAGGCGACCGTGAGGCTGTGGCTTGAGTTCGACAAATTTGAACCTGCGTCCAATTTCGCCGCGTGGGCGATTCGCGTCGCTTATTTTGTAATTTTGACTTCCCAGCGAATCAGAAAGTCTTTAAGACGCTGTGTCGAGCAGCGTCTCCTGAATGCGGAGTTGCCGCTATGAATCCACATCAACACCATTCGCAGTGTTTTGGTCAAGTCCATGAACTGGTGACCAAGTTGCTTGAAGGGATCGCGACCGAAGCTGAGCAGCGGCAGCTTCAAGAAGCCGTCATTAACGATCGCCAGGTCAGACTTGAGTACATTCGCTACATCCAAGAGGTCTCGCATATCACGTCCCGACTGGTGCTTCCCGAAGCGACCCAGCGAATTGAAAAACAATGATGGTACGTCGCCGCAACTGCGCCTTTAAGTGAACCTTTTTGAAATGAATCGAATCTAAGCAACGTTGAGCCAATGAGTAGGTTGCTTTATGGGTCAGTGCCGTTGTGTTGTTTGCCTGTGGCCGTTGTTGGAGAATCCTGCCGAACCCTGGGAGTACCCGGACTCCGCCTTTAAGAAAGACGACCACGAAGCCCACCTTATGGTTTGTCCCTAACGTTAACGACTATTTCCAGGGCGGATCCTTGGGGCTTGCCCTGCCGAGGGTTCCGCGAGCTGGGGGTAAACTGCAGCAAATTTTCTACCACTGGTAGTCGTTCCCTTCGCGGCTTAGTCGCCACGATCTTTTGATCGCTTCGAGTTTAGCATTCATTTTTGCAAACAACTCGGGCATTTCTTCTGCCAGGTTTTTCGATTCTGTAGGATCGGCTTCCAAATCGAAGAGCATCATATCCATGCCCACTTCGGGATTACAGATTTTATACTGTCCGTCGACAAACGCATACAATTCGGTGTTTTTATAGAGCCGTTGGTAACCGGCAGCAAAGGGCACTTCACGCTGCGTTGATTCTCCGTTGAGCATGGGTACCAGGCTAATCCCATCGAGCGGAACATTCTTCGGCACCGGGATATCGAGCATGTCGAGGATTGTGGGGAAATAGTCGCTGGTGCAGGCTTGGTAATCGATAGTTGTTCCGGCATCTACATGCCCTGGCCATTCGATAAGCGAAGGCACACGCAGTCCACCTTCCCACATGTGGTGCTTGTGCCCACGAAAGGGGCCGGCTGAAGCTGCTCCGCTTCTTACTTGAGGATCGGCAGGGCCATTGTCGCTGCAAAACAAAAGTATGGTGTTTTCAGCAATTCCTTTTTCATTCAGGAATTGTTTTAAGCGACCAATTTGTTCGTCCATGGCTGTAATGCAACCGTAAAAATGTTTTTGTTCTTCCGAAAGATTGGGGTACATTGCCAAGTATTCGGGACCCGCAACGACAGGTTCGTGAGGAGTATGAAACCAAATGGTTGCCAAGAATGGCTTTTCTTCATTGATTGATTTTTCGATAAAAGGAATTGCCCGATCCATTATTACACGACTATCGTCACCATCTAAGTTCTCGGTAACACGTTTACCATTTTCGATATAGGGTGACCCCCAAGGTTTATCAGGAGAGCTATTGGGAACGCCTTTATGATTCCAGCCTTTCCAGCCAATAGGAGTTTTGGTTGGATTCCATGTAGGCATGGCACTTTTTGTGGCAAACGTTTCATCGTAACCATGGTGCCAGGGTGGTGAAAAAATACCACGTGATTCAACCTTGTCCGGTTCTAGCCAACCCAAATGCCACTTTCCAAAAAAACCGGTGGAGTAGCCTTCTTTCTTAAGCACTTCGGCGATTGTTTTTTCTGCTGGGCGCATTCCTCCGGTGTGGGCAGCAAAAATTCCCTGACGAAAAGGGCTTCTTCCGGTCAAAACGCTTGCACGCGTTGGAGAGCAAAGTGGTGCCGCCGCATAAAAATGAGTAAATCGAATACCGGATTCGGCCATCGTATCAAGATTAGGTGTGATAATGTTTTCGTTGCCATTAAATCCTACATCGCCCCAGCCAAGATCGTCGGCCATAAGCATAATAACGTTGGGTGGTTGGGCGTTGCCACAAGACATCGTTCCCATAAATAGAACTATACAAAACGCTATCTTTCTATTGTTCATCTGAAACGGCTTTCGCTGATAGGAAGGAGATATTATCAAAGGTTGTGTTCTTGGAAGGATGAAAATGGTGGCGCATCCTGTTGGAACTTGAACCCTGCAGCGGCCCGACGTGGTCAAAGGAATACGCCATAAACCAAGTTAAAACAGAACGAACCGCTTTACCAGTGGACGAGTCGCTCGATCCGGAAGTGAACTCTTTTTGAGCTCCGTTCGACGAGAAAAGTCCGTTGGATGAGCGTGTCCGTGAAGGTGTCCGTAAAATGCTTCAAGCCGCGATTGACGTCGAAGTGGAGGATTGTCTCGCACAACACGGCAACCGCCGTGACGAACGTGGTCGGCGGCTTGTTGTGAAAAATGGCAGTCTCCCCGAACGTGAAATCCTGACGGGCGCTGGAGCGATCTCCGTCACTCAAGGTCGTGTTCGTGACAATACTGCTGATCCAGACAAGCGAGTTACTTTCAGTCCGAGCGTCTTACCAGCTTACCTTCGCAAGACTCAGGCGATCGAAGAATTGATCCCAAGGTTCGTCTGGAAGAGGATGCCAACAAAAAGCAGTGGTTATTGGTGCGAATGGGCGCGACCGCTGGGGAGTCGAATATTACTTCGGCAGTGAAGGTTCATTCCGTGAATGACTTCCGTGGTTACCAGCGGGCCTGGAATGATGCAGGACATGCCACAGAATTTTTCATGGACCACGTCCCCTTCTGGCTGATGGAAGCCAATAACGATTTGGTCTCAGCAGGCTGGTGCCTGGCCTGTCCCGGCAAGGCCTGTGTGATCTACTTACCCTAACCCCGATGATCCCGATGTGGTCTATTTTGGTCCGGGTGTTCATGATCTCACCAATCGGAGTGTCGGGGATAACAAGACCATCTATATTGCCGGTGGTGCTTATATCCGCGGGGCTATGGATGCGGATGAAAAGCCCGTTCAAATCGGACTCAGCGATATGCTTTTGCCGACCTTTAAGCTGAGCGGCAAGAACATCAGTATTCGGGGCAGCCCTCTGTGCCAACATGAGTGAGACAACTTTGAGTTTTTTCAAAGTTGAGGGCACGGAGAATTTGAATGATCGAAATTACTGGCAAAAAAGTTGGGAAAAATCCCGAGGTTGTGGAAAAGGCGGCTCGGCGTCGTTTCACTTCCGAGTACAAACACCGTATCGCACTGGAGGCTGAAGCGTGTACCAAGCCTGGTGAGATTGGAGCCCTGCTGCGTCGTGAGGGCCTGTATTCGTCCGTCATCCAGCGGTGGCGTCGTCAACTTCGGGAGCAACCGGTGTCATCTTCGTCCTCGTCGAAAAAGTCCAACAGCGGACCATCAGCCAAGCAAGAAATCGCTCGTCTCAAACGCGAGAATGAACGCCTCGAAGAGAGACTTCGACAAGCAGAGTTGATCATTGACGTCCAAAAAAAAGTCTCGGAGATGATGCAGACGAGATCACAAGAGAAGGCAGACTAAAAGCCGCCGAACAACTTAGCAAGCGAGTCGGCGTCTCCGCTGCCTGTCGTGCATTAAATGTTTCGCGAGCGACGTTTTATCGTCGTCGCCAACCCAATCGGCAAACTCAGCGAAGACCGACTCCTGCTCGGGCGCTTTCGGTCGAGGAACGAAAAGTGGTGCTTGATCAACTCAACAGCGAACGGTTCGCTGATCAGTCACCACGTCAGGTCTACTCGAAGTTGCTTGACGAAGGTGATTACCTTTGCAGCGTGCGGACGATGTATCGCGTTCTTGCCGAAAACCAAAGCTCCCGCGAACGGCGAAACCAACTCAAACACCCCAACTATCAAAAGCCTGAACTCCTTGCGACCGGCCCCAATGAAGTCTGGTCGTGGGGCATTACCAAGCTCAAAGGCCCGGAGAAATGGACCTATTACTACCTCTACGTGATCCTGGATATTTATAGCCGCTGCGTGGTCGGCTGGATGTTGGCACATCGCGAAAGTGCCGATCTGGCGAAGCAACTCATTGAAACAACGATTGAAAAACAAGAAGTCCAATCTGAACAATTGATCCTTCACAGCGATCGTGGCCCTTCGATGACATCCCACTCAGTAGCCCAGCTGCTCGGCTCGCTGGGAGTTACGAAGTCACATAGTCGACCGCATGTTTCCAACGACAATCCGTTCTCGGAAAGCCAATTCAAAACAATGAAATACCGACCTGAATTCCCAAAGCGTTTTGGTTGCTACGAAGATGGCTTACGGTTCTGCCGGAAATTCTTTGGATGGTACAACAACGAGCATTATCACAGTGGCATCGGCTTGCTGACTCCAGCATCGTTGCACGACGGCCAAGCCGACGAAATCATTGCTGCAAGAAAATTAACGCTTCAAGACGCATGGAAGAACAGCCCCGAGCGTTTCGTGGGCGGCATGCCGAAGCCCGAAAGTAGTCCAAAAGCAGTTTGGATCAACGCACCCAAACGAGAGCTTGAAATAAAAAACGAAGCCCCTCAAGCGAATTGCCCAAGGGCTCCTAAAGTAACGTCTTTGACGCACCCTCGATCCGGTTATCCCTCAATGGGTTGCGTCTCCGCAGAGCCCACGTCTGTTTCACCGGACTCTTCAAAGATAAACGAACAAAACACTTTGAACACCCGAGTCATGCCAAAAAAAATCTCGGGGGTTCGGGGGCTGGCCCCTGACCAGCCTGAACTTTTACACCAATCGTGAATTAAAGTTGTCTCACTATCGTTGACACATTCCGCAGGGGCATCATTGAGCAGCCCGATATTCCCCGGGCCAAGCGGCGTTATACCATCATGGTGCATGACTCTGAGGATGTGACCATTGAAGGAATTATCTGTCTTGATCCCAGTCGCTTTAATTGACAATAGCTCTGTAGCTTTTACGAAAGGTGATTTCGTAAATTGGAGTATTTCCCATGAGTTATTCCCGTTTGTAATAGAATGTAATCGAATACTCTAGTACAATGTCTCAATCTCAAAGAGTGAGACAGAGGTAAATACAAAATACGAAAAGATACGGTATTGGGATTCAATTATTAATATTGGAAGGATTGAATGATGTTATGTAAGCAGCTGAATGATAAATGTCAGATGAGAGTTATTGTCTCGACGACCCTGATGATCACGGTGTTAATCGCAGGTGTAGCAAATGCTCAAACGCCTGCCTCGCTTTCTGCTTCAGACCCTCTTGAAAATCAGGTGCCGAATGCGGATGCCACAAGATTTTATGTATCGAACGCTGGCGATGACGCCTGGGATGGCATGGCGGCAGAATATAGTGGTGGCACGTCGGGGCCATGGAAAACACTTGATAAGGTGAATCAACAGATGTCGCAACTTGAGGACGCATCTGTACTCTTCCGCCGAGGCGACCGATTTGAAGGAAGCTTGGAGGTAAACCAGAATAAGATAAGTTTTGGAGCCTACGGAGAAGGAGAACGACCCGTTCTATCAGGAGCTCAAGACGTATCAGGGGACTGGTCTCCGGTAGCCGGGCGAACCAACGTGTATAAATACCAAATTCCTTCTGATGTAACGGATGTGACGATGGTGTTACGTGAAAACACATCATTGCCGCTGGGCCGTACGCCAAACGGGGATTTGTCGACAGAGGCTGCCTTTTATACTTTTAATTCCCGGATACAGACATCAATTTATGACCCGGAATTAACTGCTGCGGAAGAACTGGCCGGTTCAGAGATTGTCTTACGCAAAAATGGCTGGGACTATTCTAATTATAAGGTCACCTCTGTTGAGGGGACGACCGTGAACATTATCAATAATGAGAAGGTCCCCAAGAAAAAGGGGGATGGGTTCCGGAAAGCGGCTGGTTATTTCTTTCAGAAACATTTGAACACACTGGATGTCGATGGCGAATGGTTCTTTGATGCAAGCACACACGTTCTATATCTATACGCTGATTCAAAACCGCTTCCAAAGTCTGTCCAATATTCTGCAAAACCTACTGTGGTTAATATCGTAAATGCGGAAATGGTCGCTCTGAAAGGATTGAAGATTGAGATGGCTGGTTCGATGGGGATTCGAGGCGATTCCTGTCAGGATATCGAAGTGAGTGATTGCGAAATTGCCTTGTGTGGGCAGGATGGTATTAGTCTTGAAAAAAGTACTGCACAAATAGAGAGCAACAACATAAGCAATTGCCTCGGTTCAGGTATCAGTACCCGTGGTCAAGGTCGTGTTGTTGTCACAAAAAATAATTTGCTAAATATTGGTTTGTTTGCCGGACGTGCCTCCGGCAGGTATGGCATACACCTTATGGGTGGGAATTCAGAAGCGAGTTACAACAAGATGACCAATATTGGTTATATAGGCATTCGTCACTCGGGTGGAAATAATCTGCTCCGTCGCAACATTGTCGATACATATAACCTCGTCGTATATGACGGAGGAGCCATTTATACGAATCATGATCAGAAGGGAACGATCATAGAGGAAAACATTATTATGAATGGGGCGGCCAATAAGGTTGGAACCGGAACAGGCGACCCAACGCTGAGTGTTAGCGTACCCTTATGCACAGGTATCCAGTGTGATCTCTTAACAGCGAATGTCATTGTTCGCTACAACACCATCTCCTTTCCGAAAAACACTGAAGGTCGATTTAGCGGAATTCACCTCAATTTCAATTCGGTGGATAACTTAATCCTGGGCAACACTATCCTGGCCAAAGGAACCGGAATCTCAACCAATGATCGTGACCCTTATGAACGGGCGTCCGGTGAACCATCGCCTCCATCAATGTCAAGAAATCGATTCGAAGAGAATGTTATCGTACGCACTTCTGCTGCCACGAATCGAAACCAAAATATGGGTACGACTGCCTTTTCTTTAAAGGATTCTGAACAATGCGATTTAGAAAACCAGGGGATATTCTTAAATAATGTGTGTGCCGCGCCCTTTATAGGATCGAAGGTTGTTACGGAATGGCAGTATGATTGCAATGCGGGATGCACACCTTATGAACGCTGGTTTAGCACAGCGGCCGAATGGAATGATGCCCGCGAATATGCAATCGGAAATCTTGATGCGCCGATAATGATTGATGCATCCTCTGCCCCTGAGGATTTCATTCAGCTTTTATGCAATGATTCGGACAATCCTAAAACTTTCTCATTGTCAGCTGAGGCTTACGTTGACCCTTGGGGTAAACCAGTATCAGGTTCCATAACCGTTGCCCCATGGCGTTCGGTCGTACTGTTTAAAAAACAGTAATGGCGTCCTTCGTCTTTCTTGGAATTAAAGGATGATATCTTCTGTGATGTGCCTGTTCCGGCAGGCGTTGAGTCAACGAAGGCGATAAAGATTTTCTGCCGGTGAAAAACAAATTCCTTGTCATTGGAGTGATACAAACATGAACAACAAAAGTCGATTTTCAAAAATTCAAACTGTATTCCTGGCGGTGTTGCCACTCATATTTTTTAGTCTTTCCTGCGTGTCATTAGAAGCAAAAGAAAATGATCCTGCACGACCCAACGTAATCCTCATATTGACGGATGATCAAGGGTATGGCGATTTCTCCGTGCATGGGAATCCGGTATTGCAAACGCCTGTGCTGGATAAATTACATGATATGAGCATCCGCTTTACTGATTTTCATGTTGCACCGATGTGCACACCAACCAGGGCACAGTTGCTAACCGGCAGGGATGCTCTGGACACCGGAGCCACCGCCGTCTGTTTGGGTCGGTCGATGCCCCGTGAGGATCTTCCCATGATGGCTGACATCTTCAAAGCTTCAGGATATAGAACCGCACACTTTGGAAAATGGCATTTGGGGGACAGTTATCCATACCGGCCCCAGGATAGGGGATTTGAGGAAACGATTACATTTGGTGCCTTCGGTATTGGTTCCATCGCAGATTGGTTCGGGAATACGTATTGGTCCGCAAACTTTCGGCATAATGGTGAAATGGAAAGATTCGAAGGATATTGCACAAATACATGGTTTGACCTTGCTCTTGATTATATAAAGGACTGGAAAGAAGGTAGCGATCCTTTCTTTCTGTATCTACCCACAAACTGCCCGCACGATCCTCACCTGTGTGATGATGAGTATTCAGATCCTTATCTTAAAAAAGGCATTGAACCCGTAGTGTCTAAGTTCTTCGGGCAAATTGCTAATATCGACGAAAACATGGGTAGGCTGCTCGAAACCCTGGATGAGAGAGGCTTGGCTGAAAACACCCTGCTCATATACATGTCGGATAATGGTTCAGCCAAAGGGCATGAGGTATTTAATGCGGGCATGCGCGGAAGCAAGAAAGATCCTTATGACGGCGGCCACAGGGTTCCTTTGTTTATCCGTTGGCCAGAAGGTAATCTGGGAGATGCCAGAGACATAGAAACCTTGACGCAATGCCAGGATCTACTTCCGACACTGATTGACTGGTGCAAGTTGAAAGGCCCGGAAGATGAAGAACTTGACGGTTCCTCTCTGGCACCACTTTTTTCGGGTAAACCTAATGCATTGGACGATCGAATACTCGTGGTTGAATATGATAATCCCTACAAGCCTGATGATAATAAAGCGGTTATGTGGAAGAAATGGCGTCTTGTCAAAGATAGTGAATTGTATGACGTCTCTTCAGATCCTGGACAAAAAACAGATGTGGCTGACAAGCATCCAGACGTATTCAGTCACATGCAAAATTATTACAGGCAGTGGAGGCAGGAAGCCGTTAAAGGGTACAACCAGAAACGATATATCCATCTGGGATCGAAAGAGCAGAATCCCGCAATGCTCTATTCATGTGATTGGCATGGAGCATACGCTGATAACATAAATAACCTTATCGCCGGCGATCGTATCGGTGCCTGGGATGTATTGGTTGAAAAAACCGGAATGTATGAATTGACGCTCTCCAGGTGGCACCCTGCTTCAGGAATGGCACTTACCGCATCTATAAAGGATAGCACAGGACGTAATGCGGGCGCAATTCCTGTCAAACAAGCCCGGCTCAGAATAGGAGACTATGACCGGACCATCCGTACGGAAACGGATCAGGCTGAAGTGAAATTTAAAGTTGAACTCACAGAGGGTATCCATAAAATTGAAACCTGGTTTATGGATGAAGATGGGGAACAGCTGTGTAGTGCATATTATACTAAAGCGGAGCGGATGGATTGATGAATTTAATATAAGAATTTCCTAGCTCATGCGTTGTTTGTATGCGAACCAACCAAAATCATTTAGATTAATCGTGATTTAGTAAATTAGAGATAAAAGGAAATGGAAGATGAAGATACAGCGGTGTGTATTAACTTTTTTGCTGATGAATGTAGTAGGTGTCATAAACGCTGCCGAGGTAAAGATTAGCAGTCTAAAAGAACTGGCAGATTATGCATCGAAAAGTGGAAATGTCATAACCCTGTCTCCCGGTGTTTATCCTTTAACGGATTATTTGTCGGTTGATTCGATGGCAGCCCGGCATGACAGCAAGCAATTTCAATTTATCACCTTTAGTGGAAACGAAAATGTTTTCAAACTTGATGGTGTTGAAATTGAGGTAGACAACGAATTGCGATCAGCTCTAAAAGCGCCTCTCCATAACAGTGAGTTCTTAATAACCGGTAGCAACAATACATTCAGTGGTCTTACGATAAGATACAAGGGAGAAGGGACTACATTTGGATCAGCAGCATTCGCGGTTGGCGGTAAAGATAATGTACTTAAAAACATTACTCTTCGCGTAAAAGGGTCGTTCCCATATGGTTATGGCGACTACCTTGGCAAGGGTCCCAAAAGTGTAGTTAAGCATAAAAAGCACAGTGGGCTTTTGATTACCGGAACCAACACTAAGCTTTATGCCTGTAACGTTTTTATGCGTTCACTCGGTCATGCCTTTTTCATTCAGGGAGGTAGCAATACGTATTTCGAAGACTGTTATGCCGAAGGCCAGATTCGACCCACGGATCAGATGCTGGCTGAGGTGTCGGGCCCTGCGTTTGAGCATGATTTTGCCTCTGTATACAGGAACTATGACGGCAAAAAAACAATCCCGTCCGGCTATATGAAGTCTCTGAATGAATGCGGGTTTCGCACATATGCTACCGGTAAAGTGACCGCAATTAATTGCACCGCAAAATACATGCGAGTAGGCTTTGCTCTGGCAAAGGCGTCTTTAAGCAATTGCGAAGCGATTGATTGCGAACGAGGGTATTATTTGAATAACGCTGTTGCCAAAGACTGTCGGGGCGATGCGAAATACGGTCCTTTAATGTATCTCGTTGGAAATAATTCGCAGATTGATTTAACGCTAATGCCAGGCGAATCTGATATGAAGGTTCATGCTGTAGCAACGATTTGTGGTAGTGGCCATAACGTTTCTATTAAAAACAGTGATCAGGGAACGAGAAAAAAAGAAACTCCGATTATGCTTGGATACGGAATGCCAAGCGCGGGTGAAATATCATCGCCTATCCCGGAAGCAGCCGCTAAAAATATTACCATTACGAATACGACATCGATGCCAATTGTTATTGGTGAAAAGGCAACCGATTGTGAAATCAAAACCCACGGTCCGATTTTAGAAAATAAAGGTTCAAATATTAATGTAGCCAAGACAATAAGCGACAAGGAAATATGCAGGGTTGCCTGGGAAACATTGTGTGGTAGTAAGATCGCTGGGGTCTATAAAACGGATTGCTTTAATTATGTTCATCCGGCAAAAGGAATTCCTAATGTGCTTTTATATGGTGACTCTATTTCAATAAAATATACGTCAGCCGTACAAAAAAACTTAGAGGGCCAGGCTACAGTATTTCGGTTGTTTAAGAACGGAGGCTCCAGCGACCATTTTATACCGAATATGGAAAAAATGCATGATGCGATGTTTCAACCTGGCTTAGAAGGAGGATGGGATTTTAAATGGGATTTGATTCATTTTAATGTTGGCTTACACGATTTAAAATACCTTAAGAATGGGAATCTGAATAAGAAAGAAGGTAAACAAGTATCGTCAATAAGTGTGTATAAGGAGAATTTAGATGGAATCTGTAAGTGGCTAAGATCAATGTTTCCAAATGCAAAATTAATTTTTTCGACAACAACTCCGGTACCCGCAAATGCAAAGGGCCGATTCGAGGGTGACAGCATAAAATTCAATAACGCAGCAAGGGAAGTATTGGCTAAATATCCCGACATCATAATAAATGACCTCTATACGTTCACTAAACCAAATATTGAAGAATGGGCCCAAGAACCTGGAAACGTTCATTATAATGAGCTGGGATTTAATGCGCAGGGAAAAGAGGTCGCTCGGATAATTGCAGAAAATTTATAATCCGTTGAGACTTCCTAAATGATAAAAAGCTTTTACGAGATGCGGTGGAGTTATTGTCAATCGTTGTGTTTTGAGCAAATGAATTAAGCGGCGATTTCATCCTGCATCATTCTGTCTTTGAAGGACTGTGCTTCGATGACGAGTGTGATCTTTTGTGGCAGTTCAGTCGCCTCCACTGCTTCGACGCAGGCTGTGCCAGCTTAATCATCATCGCCAAACTTGCACGCCGAGTGCCGCTGCCTTTTGTGCGTCGATGACGAAGTCGAATCGTTGCAAACGTTAATTCAATCGGATTGGTTGTCCGTAAGTGACTCCAGTGTTCCGCAGGGAATCATATGAACCCAACAATGTTGCTCTCGCGTTTCTGAAAACACTTTGCGAAGAGTTGGCCAGAATCCCAAGCCAGCCTGATGCATTCAAGAAATAGAAAAAGGGTTCGATTAGCCCCTTCCGCCTCGCCATCGCTTCGGCCCGCACCCTGTTAAGGGGCCGAAGCGATGGCGAGGTGGGAGGGGCGGCCCCATTCTGCGGATCTCCGAGAGAGTGTTTGCTTACCGCTGACCAATCGACAATCGCACGAACCAAACAAGTCGCGCAAATCATAAATCAGCCCACTAATTATTCTGAAGAGCCAAGAAATCTTTGAAGGGTAGAGCATGTTGAATGTCAAAAAATACTGGAGATTATTTTGTAAACAGTCAAATGGGAAATGGCAGTTGATTATTGGGCTGATGTTTATGTGTGGCACAATAAACGCCGCTGAGGTAAAGATTAGCAGTTTGAATGAATTGGCAGATTATGCATCGAAAAGTGGAAATGTCATAACGATGTCTCCCGGTGTTTATCCATTAGAAGGCTATTTGCCGGTTGATTCGATGAGAGCCCGTCATGATAACAAGCAATTTCAATTTATCACTTTCAGCGGAAGCAACAATATTTTCAAGCTCGATGGCGTGGAGCTTGAGGTAGACAATGCTTTGCGTAAAGCATTAAGCCCTCCGGTACATACCAGTGAATTTTTAATGACTGGAAGTAACAACACCTTAAAGGGGCTTTTAATCAGATACAATGGAGAAGGAACTTCGTCGGGAGGGGCCGCACTTCAGGTAGCTGGTAACGGTAATGTTCTTAAGAATATTACACTTCATGTTTCAGGTTCGTACCCTTATGGTTACGGCGATTTGTTTGGTAAGGGCAAACCCAAAGAAACCGTAATTAAACATAGCAAGCATAGTGGGCTTTTGGTTACCGGTAGCGACACCAAACTCGATGGGTGCAAACTTTATATGCGATCTTTTGGTCATGGTTATTTTGTGCAGCAAAATGCTAAAAATATATACTTCGAAGATTGCTATGTAGAGGGAGCCGTTCGGTCAACAGATGATATTCTGGCAGAAACATCAGGGCCTGCTTTCGATGTGAAATTTCGAACGTGGACTCCAAACCGTGAAGGTGAATTCGTCGTTACACCTGGCTATATGAAATCATTATGCGAAGACGGTTTTCGCGTCTATGGCCAAATCAAGAATATCCATTTCAAGAACTGTACTGCCAAAAACACACGGGCTGGCTTTGAACTTAGAACAAACGGTGGAATACGACTTGAAAATTGCACGACCATCGGCACAGAACGTGGCTATTGGCTGGGGAATGGTGCAATCGTTAAGAACTGTAGGGGAGATGCTAATTATGGTCCATTGATGTTTGTGGAAGGGAACAATTTAGATGTCGAATTGATTGTAACCCCTTCTGAATCGGATCGTCTGGTTCACGCTCTGATTACCGTTCAGGGTGAGAACAATAAGGTGGTGTTGAAATCGGAAGATGGGAAAAAGAAAACGAATGGACTTCCAATTTTGATCGGATATACCCCTCCTGAACACGGAGAATCCATGTCACCTTTTGGTGAAAGTGAAACGAGGGGACTGAAGTTAAATAATGAAACTGGAATGCCCATAAAAATTGGAGCAAAGGCACGTGATTGTCAGATCGAAACCGATGGTTCGGTTTTAGAAAATAAGGGGATAAATATTGAAATGACTTTAAATTGATTTTTTAGCCTCGTCAGAAGAATCGAGTGCACCTGACGGTTTGCGGTCTTAGGCGGCGAGGTGAGCACGTTGGCCATTGGCGTTTTGCTGGGGGTGCTGCCGATAGTTATCCATTGGCTTGCTGTCGCTAATGTATGCCGCTCGCAGCCCCAAGACAGCTTCCCCACCGGCGGTTGACCAAAACTTTTCACTCCCTTTGACTCGTCGATTAACTTGCTTGACCGTCGATTCCATGATCGAGCTCGTTAGCGGATAGCCGCGTCGGCGGTACTCCGGATAGTCCATCCGGCCACGATGGTTGCGATAGTAAACTCTTGAGCGACGAACGATCTCACGAGCGTCCGTATCGCTTGCACCGGTAGGAGGCTTGGCTCTTGGTCGATTGGCAGGTTTAGTCACCAATGCCAATAATCACTTTGCCAGCCTGATGCAACCAGCGATGATGTATCGGCCTCCGGCCTTGTGACGACCTAAACGCCTTTGATTCGGTGGCTTACACCACCGGCAAGGATATATCGGCCTCCGGCCTGAAAACAATGCGACGTCGGTCGAGAAGTGATGGATGATGTTCACGAAACGCCCCGACGCCGGCACCGAGCAAAGAGGCCGAAGGAGGAGTCCAATATCGCATACAGTCGCGCCGTCCTATCGGCGAAACACCGTTCGCGGTCATCAAGGTGATGTTCGATCTGCCTCGCTTCTTGCTCCGAGGCATCGAGGGAGTCGAGCAAGAGTGGCAATGGGTACTCTCCTCCAGAATTCCAGTGAAGGAGCAACGATGAAAGCCAAGAGTGCAGGATTTTTTGAAAAAAGGAACTCTTGTGAAAAACAAAACACTTCATACGATGATAAAATGCTATAGCTTTTGTTTTACTTTGCGGCGTCGCTTTCACTGATCGGATCTAGTGTGCTTGCCGCTGACTTGGAGGTCGACTGGCCCAGCTTTATCGCGGAACAGGATCTCGATTGGAAATTCCTACCTCAACTCTGGGACGAGGCACTCTTTCTCGGTAACGGCCAGATGAGGAGCATGCTGTTTCAACGGG
Organism: Novipirellula aureliae; assembly: GCF_007860185.1. Lineage (NCBI taxonomy): Bacteria > Pseudomonadati > Planctomycetota > Planctomycetia > Pirellulales > Pirellulaceae > Novipirellula > Novipirellula aureliae. The sequence goes on along the minus strand of NZ_SJPY01000002.1, from coordinate 760,793 downwards.
ATGCTATTCGATGAAGCCCATTGACGCCGTTTATCATGCAAACTGGTCCTGGGGTAATTAAAATACACGTTATGAATCATAAAATCCTTTGCTTAAGTATGGCAATCCTGTCGGTGGCATCCGTGGTGTCGGCAGAGTCCAAGTCCTTTGTTCATCCCGGCATCTTGCATACGCACGCCGATCTAGAACGCATGCGCCAGCAAGTCGCAACGGGAGCCCAACCCTACCTAGACGGATTCAAGATTCTGCAAAAGCATTCGCAATCGTCAAGTCGTTACAAGGTACTCGGAGGATTCGAGGAAACCGGTCGAAAGCCCAGCGTCAGATCCTCGGAACACGAGAGTGATGCCAACGCGGCCTACCAGAACGCCATGATGTGGGCGATCACGGGTGACCAAGCCCATGCTGACAAGGCCATTGAGATACTCAATGCCTGGTCGTCCACGCTGAAGGTCATTAGTGGACGAGATAAGATCCTCTGCGCCGGGATCTCCGGAGTCAAATTCGCTGCGGCCGCTGAAATTCTGCGTTACACCGAATCCGGGTGGGCTACCGATGATATTGTACGTATGGAATCCATGCTCCGAAACATCTACGATCCGGTACTCAAGGACATGGCGGACTTTGCCAATGGCAACTGGTCTTTAGCGGCCCTCCAGACCGTGATGGCCATTGCGGTATTCACCGACGATCGCGTCATGTTCGACCACGCGGTAGAATGGTTCTACCACGGCAAGGACAATGCCCGCCTAACACACTATGTGATTAATCCGGAAGGCCAGTGCCAAGAGAGTGGTCGTGATCAACAGCATACCATGCTGGGACTGGGGTACCTGGCCGTGGTCGCAGAAATAGGTTGGAACCAGGGTCTCGATCTATACAGTGCAGAGAACAATCGCATCCTGGCCGGTTTCGAGTACACGGCCGCTTACAACCTGGGGCACGACGTCCCCTTCCAGGAGACCACCGACACGACCGGTAAGTATCACCATACCGCCATCGCTTCCGAGGGACGAGGTCGGTTCGACCGTCGGCCGATTTTTGAAATGGTCTACAACCACTACAAATTTCGGAAGGGATTGGATTGTCCCTACACCGAAGCCGTCGTCAAAAAGATCCGACCGGAAGGACCAGGCTTTAAGGGGGACCATATCGGCTTTGGCACCATCTTGTTCGCACGCGAAGGAACCGACTAGAAATATCGTTCAAAATAAATGAAGCAAACCGCGAGTTCCACTTTCCATTTCGTTTGATGAAAAACGAGGATGCCCTGATGCAACACAACAGGGTCTGGATAAAACGATGTTACTTTTAGCCGTGGCTGTTACTTTCAGCGTTTCGATCAAGGCTTCTGATCTATTCTTCATCCGCATCCAGATTGCTCGATCATCTTTATTCTCTACACGATCGCAGAAGCCAAAAAATGGCTATCCCACATTTCGAGAATGCGGCCTAGCCCGGCTAATACGCAGACTGTTTTTCGAGCAATGAACGTAAACGCTTGAAGGCGTAGACGTTAGCAAAACAATTTGCAAGCCCATGAATCATCCGGGCTAGGCTCTCGATGCCAAGCGTTGCCACGTACTGCATGTTTATAAGTCGTTCTGAATCAGTTGCAGGGAGCTCGATTTCGGAAGAAGTCAGAAGAATTGATGTAGAGTGCGGATCATTCAAAATAGACCGTTCTCAAATAGTCATAGACCGCTTGCATCTGCTGCTGATTCAAGGCGGTTTCAAACATCAACAACCGAGCGAGTTCCCCATCAAAGGATTCTTTGCCCATATGATTGATCGCATTCCGTTCGGTGCCGATTGCCATACGGCTGGGCTCCACATCCGCAACAGGATAGTCATGGGAATTGACCACTTTAGTTGGATCATTTACGAACAGCTCTAATTGTACAACGCCCTGCCCGGAGCCCTGCCGACCCATGATGATGTGCCACTGGTTGGTTGCAGGAGGAGGGCCTTCTACTTCAGGCGTATTCACACGATCACGAGTCGTTTTACTCATTCCATTACGAGAACCCATGTAAACTCGGCCATCCGTATAGAATGAACCCCAGAATCCTGCGTATTGTCCCGGCTCCAATTGAGGTTTGCCTGTATTTCGAAGGCACCCGAAAAATGCGTTTGGATAGATGGAGTCAATTTTTCCAGGTCCACCCTGCTTGTAAGGCTTTATAACCGCAAACCAAGTATATCCGCCGCCAGTTATCATTCCGTGGAATGCCTCGTCATTGTCGTTGATCAGCTCATCTTCCCTAAACACAAGGCTGTTATGCCCATTGATTTCATCTGCATTTTTTTTGAGGGTCGGTCGACCTGTGCCTGGCTCTTTCTGTGAGATGATAGTCTTGGTGCGTCCTTCCTCGGTGATCTTGAAATCAATCGCTTTAGGGTCCGGCGCCTGATTCCGCCACGAGGTGACCATGCATTCATCCTCAACGGTCACGCCGACATCGGCATTCAGATCGAGGACCAACCCTTTTTTGACGGGGAGGACGGGAGCCGCAAACGTCACCGTACTACCCAACAAACACGCGACCGATAAACCCAGCAAACCCTTCATATCTTCTCCTTTGATGAAAAAAATTGACGCGACTCGACTGCCAGTGCCTGGCCGGCAGCAATGGGAACCAGAGAGGCAAACTCAACCAAGCTACCCTTCTCCCTTTGACCAGCCTAGCTTTCACTTGCTTCTCGCCAAACATCATAATCGCTTCTTTCACGTTCAGATCACGAGGATTCAAACGAAGCGACTTCCGTGAAAGCGAGCCCCATCCGTATGGCCATTTCCTCGCTGGTCCGCAACGACGCAATCTAGAACTTCAGCTCTAACGATTTGTCACAGCGTAATTTTAGGGTAGTGGTAGTGGACGAGGCAACGAGTCCCGAACGTCAGGCAAATCACGGAGGACTCGTAGCCTCGTCCACTACGGCGAACCCTAATTCTTAGTCGTAGCATCGCACTCTCATATGATTTTTTGATTCGCCGCTGATTTAACGATAGTCTGAGGAAACCGTGAATGATAACATGGGGAACGGGGACGAGAGACATTTTCGACGCCTTTGAATCACCAATTGGATAACAGTGGAGGAAGGATACGTGAAAAGAACCATTCTGACTTTGATAACGTGCTTATGCTCGCTTTGGACAAGCATGGTGTTGGGGGAAAACGTTTCGATATATTCTCGTTCCGAGATCCCTGCGATTCAATTCGCGGTGAAGGATCTCACTCAGGCGATCAAGCTGAATGGAAACGAATGGAAAATGGAACCTCTCTCAGCTTTGACTGACAAATCCGAAAACATTCGATTGGTATTGGGCCTTCAGGACGATGACGTTTTAGCAGGGCGACTCCAAGCAGTTAGAGCAAAGGGCCTGGAGAAAATGTTGGCAGAGGGTTACGCGATACGGGTTACCCGTACCGAAGATCTTTTGACCATTTGGGCGATTGGAGCGGACGCGACCGGAGCAATGTATGCAGGTCTCTCTCTGGCAGAAACCATTGCGCAGGACGGAATCGAAGCCGTTCAGGAAATTGACTGCCAGCCTTACATTAAAAAACGCGGTTTAAAGATGAATATTCCGCTGGATGCGCGCACGCCGTCTTATGCGGATTGTGGAGACGCGGCGCAGCAGAATATCGCCGTCATGTGGGATATGAATTTTTGGAAAGAGCACCTCGATGCCCTCGCACGAGATCGATACAACACCATTACCTTATGGAGTCCACATCCCTTTCCTTCCATGGTGAAGGTCCCGGAATATCCTGATGTGGCGTTGGATGATGTGAAAATCGCGGACTTGGACTGGAACAATTGGTTTGACAAATACGCTGGAGGAGCTGGAGAGCATTCCGTCAATCAAGAGGTTTTGGATCACCTGAAAACCATCAAGAATATATCGATTGAGGAGAAAATAGAATTCTGGCGCGAGGTGATGGAATATGCGAAGGATCGTGGAATCGAATTTCATATCATCACCTGGAATATTTTTGTGTGGGGCGCCGATGGGAAATATGGGATCACCGGATCGATCGACAACGAAACGACCATCGACTATATGCGTAAAACGGTGCGAAGCCTTTTTGAAACCTATCCCTTGTTAGCGGGCATTGGTGTGACGGCTGGCGAAAACATGAAACGGATCACGCCCGAACAAAAAGAAAACTGGCTTTGGAAAACGTATGGCTTGGGCGTGATGGATGCGAAGAAAGCGATGCCTGATCGGAAGATCCGTTTTATTCATCGGTACTGGATGTCGAAAATTCCCGAAATCACGAAGCACTTTGAGGGTTTCGATGACGGCGTTGAATTTAATTTCAGCTTTAAATATGCGAAAGCCCGCTTGTATTCGAACACGAAGCCGACATTTGTGGATGAGATTCTCCGCGACGCACCGAAAGGCACAAAATGGTGGTGGAACTTACGCAATGACGACATCTTCTATTTCCGATGGGGTGATGCGGACTACGTCCGTGCCTTTCTCAACAACCTTCCTCCTGCGGAACAAACCGAGGGATTCCATATGGGATCGGATGGGTATATCTGGGGACGAGAATTCGTCAGTACCGAGCCCGACTCCCCCCGTCAACTCGAGGTCGAAAAGCACTGGTATAAATACATGCTGTGGGGGCGTCTTGGCTATGATCCTACCCTCTCGAATGCCTACTTCGAAAAAGCCATGCAACAACGCTTTCCTGGAAAGCCAACCCAAAAGCTTCAATCTGTGTGGGCCCGGTCGTCGATGATTATTCCGGCCGTGAATCGTGCTCATTGGCACGACTGGGATTTTCAATGGTCTGTGGAAGCTTGCTCCGGCAGGAAAGGCTATCATGCCATCACGGATACCTGCTGGAAGGCAGGAGGATCAAGCATGGCGGATGAAATTCAGGGACATGCTGAGTTTGTGCTGAACGAGTTGCCGGCCTTACAGGAAATTAAAGGCGACAAGGCGTGGCAACGCACGCTCGCAGACGTTGAGGCTATGGCGCACCTCGGAAATTACTACGCCGAAAAAATCCGCGCGGCAGATTATAAGGCCAGCAATCCGGGACAAGCCATTCTTCATCTGAAAGAGGCGCTGACGCATTGGGAGAAGTATGCAGCGATCGGACAGCAACAATATAAATCCCAATTGTTAAGCCGCGCCGGCCAAGCCGACTGGCAACAGGGTTATGAAAATGCCAAAAAGGACATTTTGCTGATGGAGAATGAAAATTAAGACTCCAGCGAAGAATCCGTGGGTTGATTCATCAATCCCCAGTACAAAATGGTCGGTTTTTCAGGCATCGCAGGGCAAAACGAATGTTTTTTGGTGCATCGACAATCTGACGTTCAACAATAACTACTGTCGGGTATTGCATGGGAACAGCGGCAGCCAACGCCCGCGGCTCACGCGGTAGGTTCACGCGGTAGGTTCACGCGGTCGGCTCATTAAGTCCGCGTCATTCGTATCGGATTTCTTCTTTCTACCCTCAGCGGCTTTGCACCGTTGGGTGAGAACGAGACCGGTGTCAACGGGTCCGGTTGCCAAACGCGTCCTCTTGGCCACTAAAGAACGGATCGACAAGATCGGGGCTCAACGAACTTCCCCGCGTCAGATCGGCGCGGCTAGATTGCCCGTTGCTAGATTGCTCGTTGCCAAAACCAGGGCCGGAGCGAGGATCGAGATTGGAACGTTGACCGCTACCTGATCGCTGGCCGGAATCTGGCCGTGATCCTGAGTGGTCGCCTGAGGGGGTAACTTCTATTTCATCGCCGTTATCATCGCAGGTGATTGAAAAGTTAAGGTCCTGCAGATGGACATCACCAGTTGTAATCGCGACTTCTTTCATCGCGATTGTTGTGGCGACGTCATCGGTTTGCGAGATCAAGTGAACCTCGTATTCGCCGGTCCGCAAACCGTCTTGAACGTCGAAGCGGTAATGACCCTCGGAATCCGTTGTCGTTTCAGCGACGACTTCCCCATCGCTGACCAGCTGAATGACCTGATCAGACGCACCTTGCGTGGTGCCGCCCTGCTTTGAGATGTCATTGGCGTTTGCGCTTGTTCGCCCGTCACTATCCGTTGTGACCGTCCCGGAAATCGACGCGCTGAAAAAGAATACGTCGTTTTGGAGATCGGTTAGTTCTGTGTTTCGTTCAACGATGTCGGCCAACGTTGTACTTTCGATTTCGGCCAATGCCGATTCGGAGAACGTGTTCTCGTACCAGAACCGATCTGCGTCGCGAAGTCGCTCGAATTGGTCGGTGATGATCGCTTGGAACGTTTCGCCAACACTGGCACCCTCTACGTGGTCTTCGACAAGGCCGCCCACCCACAGGTCGATATCATCAACGGAGCCGTAGAGTTGTTCCAGTTTTTCCTGGACGTCTGGATCCGAGGTGATGTCGGCAAAGCTTTCGACAGGATCGAGTCCATAGGCGACCCGCGTTGAGTTGTAATCAGACAACCCATGGTCCCTGCCCCGCTGGATGTTCAAGCTCACCAAGTCGAGCCCGTCCGATCCGGGAGGTCCAAAAAGGAAATTGCGGACGCTATCAACGGTTTGGATATCCAGTTCGGAGGAAGGGTCGGCCGTCAGATATTTGATGATGGAATCGATTCCATTCTCGGACACGGCTTCTGGATTGGAGAAGGCTTGACTCAGCGGAATCTCTTCGGCGCTTTCGTTCCCTTCGTTATCCAAAAACTCGACATCGTCGCCTAGCAAGCTGTGTCCAAACCGGAAGGCTGCGGTGGAGAACTCGTTGGCAATCGTGGGGTCAACGGATGAGTCATAGCCTTCATAATCACTGATCGTGTCTGCGCCCAAGAATGCTGGTAGCCATTCGTTGTAGGTGATCGCTTGCAGTTCCGCGACCACGATCGCTCGAGCTTGTTGGTAGATTTCTTCATCCGACAGCGTTGAGTCTGCTGCGGCAATCTCTTCAGCCAGCCGATTGTGTTCGCGAACGAACAATGTCTGGATTGCGGTCAGCTCAATGTTCTCGTTGGCACGCACATCGCCGGCAGCAAACAGCTCGTCGTTGGGAACGATCCCGGCGTCGTTGTCCATCGCCAGTGTTCCGTCCGGAAAGGTCTCTTCATTGTTGAACGGCAGCAAGTCGCCTTCGCTCGTCTTCAATTGACCGTCTGAAAGTGTTCTCAGCGCCGTCGCGGTGGCGTCGTCGGACCCGTAAACAACCGAACCATCAAGCCAGGTTGTGATCGTGTTGATTTGCTCACGGGGAGAATCGACTCCGGTTTCGGAATCATACAAGGATCGAGTCAGCGAGATGGTTTGGCTTCCTGTCCCGAACGGATCGAAGTATTCATCGCCTGTTGGAACCTCAATGTCAAACGACTCGCCGCCCGATGGTGTGCGTGTGATGTCGTGGTCGATGAACTGCCCCCACACATAGACGAAAGCGGACATGTCACGATCGCTGATCAGACCATCGTCGGTCGCCAAAACGTTGCTGATCTCGCGTGCGCTGGGGCGATCTTCACCAGCAGGTTCCGAAATCCCATCGGCGTAGTCATTGTCGGCAACGCGAATCAGTTGCGTGCCGACGGTGCCCAGTTCGGTATTTTCAAGATTGTTTGCCGACCCGTCGATCGATCGGTATTCCGTCGGCAGGCCACTCAGCGGCGTCTCCGTTGGAAGTTCGCTGGGCAATTCATCCCTATCGTCAGCGGGCAAGTCGATGTCATGGTGGTTGCCGCTGTCTGGCGAACGAAACCGACCTCGATCACGACTCAATCGATTGATCACCATCAGCGCGTCAAGCGGGCTATCGACGCCATCATTATTGACGTCCGTCATTTCGCCAGGTCCGCGCTGCAGTAGACCACCGTCGTCAATAGCGCCGCGTTGAGATGCGTAGCTCAAACGATTGATGATCGTCAATGCATCGATAGCGGAAACGACACCATCTTCGTTCACATCTTCCGGCACCACGTCGTTGTGAAAGATGTTGGCCGCCAACAACTGCCGAGCTTCCAACGATTCCGCCCTGAGACGTCGACGCATGGTTCGGCGTTTGTTTCTCTGCTTCTTGGTTGTTGCTTTTCGACTTGCGGGTTGAGGATTGTCAATCCAGCGTCTGATGAAGTTTTCCATTGGTTAACCTGCGGTAGAGAAGTGTGGTGAGAAGAATCGCCAAGTGCAGGTCTACACGACCGCTACCGGGCCCTCTCTGTAAGGGCGACTTTGTCGCGGTCGTGTCACGTTTTGCGTCGCAAAAGCTGCCGTTTGGCGTCGATGGGGTGAAGCCATTGACGAAAACCAGGCAGAACCGAGATATCGAGCCCTCTGATTTCTCGTCGACATTCTGTCAAATCGTTGCCGAAAGAACTATTTCTTACGGGCTTCCCTCTTTTTGACGGGCCAAGCCACAACGATAGTAAGACAACGGTTGATGCCGCCAACTCGTCAAGAGACAATGCCGTCTGCACACCAAAACAAAAGACGACAAAACGTTAAGTGAAAAGTCTTTGTTGCATGAGATTCTCTTTACAGGTATTGGAGTCTTTCGTTTCTTTCAAGCTATCCTTCTCCAATCTTAAGGTCACATTGTCTATCAGAAAGATCGTCGCCGTGCGGTACTCTCCGGGATGGAAAAGAACCACGCCGCCACCGGGTGCCGAGGCCTCATCCATGGCCTTTTGGATGCTAGCCCGGATGATTCATTAGCCGTTTTGGCGACAGCCACGGCTGCGTGATTTGTCGTGTGAACCGTGGCTAACGGCCTGTCGATTTAATCGGTTTGACTCGACTGATTGTTTAACGCCAAGCCATAGGCGACCGCTTATGGAAAAGCTGACGCCTTCGGCTAAGCGTTAAACGATTAAATCGACAGCCCGCTAACGTCAAAACGGCTAATACGCAGACTGTTTTTCGAGCAATGAACGTCAACGCTTTAAGGCGTAGACGTTAGCAAAACAATTTGCAAGCCCATGAATCATCCGGGCTAGCGGCGTTTTCGTAAACGCCATCGGCTTTGGCTCCGTAGTCCAAGACACGATGAATCTTGGCCGATGAATCTTGGCCGATGAATCTTGGCCGATGAATCTTGGCCTGAGCCATTCCGGTCATGAGAAGGAGTAAGCCAACAAGCAAGGCAATCTGTCGAGCTGCTATCATTGGATGACTTATAGCAGCTTGATCATTCTGGCGGAGTAGCAGAAGCCATCACAGAGTATGAGGTGAAACGATCTCTACCTTAAAAGTACCGGAGGGAACTTGGATTTGGACCCATCCTTGACCCGATGCCGTTGCCTCTACAGCATGTTCATTTATCTTCACAGAGGTTATTTCCGGATAATAGAAAGTCACCTTGGTTCCGTTTGAATGGATTATTCCACGCATCCCTGATGATGCAGTCGCGGCGTTCATATAAATCGCAATAGGCAGATCCGCCTGGAAGCCACAACGCGTACGCTGGCCATTATCAAATGAAACCCCTTTGACAAAAAAGGATGACAACTTTCCGGATTCCGTTCTAAGGAGAACATCTTCCCCTTGAAACGTTGTCTCCCCTTGTTGCCCGGTCATGCTACCATCGGAGGTCAGGGCAACATCTTCAATTTCTTCTTGAACGATTTTGCAGCCCGTATACTCCTCGGATTCGATTCTTGTTAGTTCGCCTACTTGATGGGTTTTGTCTGCCGGAAATAAAACGGTAAGGATGTCTTTCCTTTTGTCGATCGGATCGTAATTGGCGACCAAATAATCTGCTGCATAGGAATATCGGCTTGCCTGATTCGCCGTCCTCTTTATTTCAACCGAAGAGGGTGGAGTCGCTAAAAATGTCGTGAGTTCAACTTCGTTTTCAGTAAAAACACGTGGACCATTCGCGCCGTCTTCTTTTGTGATTTCAGATAAGTAGTGTGTTTCCGGCGCAACCGTCTTTAACGCACCTGAATTGGGGTGCCATACGACATTAACATTCTCCCCGGCATTGTCCGTGGTGACATGATCCATGACGAGATAGTAACCATGAGCACCATCGGAAGGTTGCACGAACACGACATCTCTAGCATGGGTCCCCTCGATAGCCGTCGTACTCACACCTCTACAATACTCGACATTTTGTCCAACGAATCCTTCCGTAATCCCATCACCCACTTTTGCTGAATGTCTTGCTCCACCGATCATTACGGTATTGGCGGACTCCGAATTTGAATGCAGGTAATCAAACGTAGCGGTCACCCCATCCACCGTGACATCCTTATCCGGTCCACTGTAGCCAGCATTTCGCAATAGGATCTCCCCATATCCAGCCATAGCCAGAGCATTGACTTCGAAATGGGTATGGTACTCTGTGTTTCCTGTCAGGTTCAGCATGCTCATATAGAGAGCATTCGTTGAGTCAGTTTTTGAAATGAAAGCGGCATAATTTTGAAACAATCGGCTGGGAGCCATGACCCCATCATTGAGTTCAACTGCGATTGGATCATTCTTGGCCGCGGTCCCCGCCATAATTAAGTAATTAGACAAGTGTCCCTTTAAACGTAGCGAAGACACACCAACCCCTTCACGCAGAACCCACATCGCGTATTGGTAGGCTTTGGGAGAATACCTAGCCGCTGAAAGAATATGGGGGGACACAACAACCTTTCCCCCTTTAATATCCCATGGCACCTGACCTTCGGTACTGCGAGAATCGCCGTAGAGCAGGATGCGTCCAAAGGGGGCCACTGCATAGCCATACATAAACTCTTTCAGCCCAATGATCCCAGGATTGGTGTAGTACTCATGATAGCCCATGTACTCCATCAAATCGGGTGTGGCATTTTTAGCGGAACGCTCAACCGAGTTCCATCGCTGTACGCAGTACCCATTGCCAGCTGGTGAGACGCCGTCGTTTGGCATGTAATGCTCCGACAAACCGCTATCAAACTCCACTTTTGCAGCCTGGAAATTCCGCTCATCCCCTATGTATTTGTACCACAGCATTCGCATCGCCCAGGCATGCGGATCCCACTTTCCAATATAGAGATCCATGATTTTGCTTTTCAGAACGGATTCAAAGCGGCGAAGCGTTGCTGAATCCAGATCAGAACGAATCACATCGAGTGCCAGTAAGGCATAAAACAGTTCATGGGAAGGAACCGAAGAGGTGGCCGCCCCGGTGCCGATGGTCATGTTTGTAATCCGGGTTCCGAATTTCTCTTTGATGCCATCGATGTATCCAGCTCTATTTTCCGGATCCAAGATATAAGCAAGGGCGCAGCCCCCCATCACATCGCGTGTCTCGGTGCCATTGTTTGCCGCATCGATCGCGTTGCTTTTCATCGCAGCAAAAAAAGGCGAACTGGAAGCGAGTTGCCTCCAGTAGGGGTAATCCGCTGTGTCAATGATATTTCCGGCCAAAACGCATTGGGCAGGCAACAGTACCACCGAAAGGAAACAGACGAGGTGTTTTTTTATGTCCATGATTTTAACCTCCCCGCTAGGTCTCCGTTGTGTAACGAAGGTGAGAGGAAATGAAGGTGAGAGGGAATGAAGGTGTCCGGTAAGAATACCTTTATTCCATCCGTGTGGGGACGGAGGATGACGCTGATGTGACACCACCGATCGAGCCATACTCAAAAAAGTCGATGTTCACATCATGGCCAGTGGAAGACGTGTTTTTTTCATGCGATACCTCAACCTTTATCGTGTGCGTCGCGTTGGATAAAGAATGGTTTTCATAGACGTATGCTGCGCCTTGAGTCGAGGCTTTGTAAGTATCGATGGTCTCGTCAAGCTGACCATCAATATAGATGTTCGCTTTCCCACATGATGGCCCTTTCCTTACAGCTAGTTTGATCGCTTCGCCGGTGAAGGTATACTCAGCATAATCATTCTCCGTGCTACTCACTTTGCAAGTTGAGTTGTAATCACTGCTATCTCCCGTTTCACTCCAGCTGCCTTCGTAGGTGATGGATTCATCGCGATCATCGATGGGGGGGGCGACCCCAAATAAATCATTGTAAAGATCGATCATATGCTGTCGTTGGTTGGATTGCCCTGAGTGAGGAATCACCCCAGCCTGATTGGGTCCCAAGTTAACCAGATCAACCCCCCCTTTATCCATCATCAATTTATGGAGTTCCTTGAGCGAACTTTGCGTCTTAAGCTTTAGTCCCGGTCTCCAAAACCAGCTGTTGTAGATTGAGTGGCAGATACCTTTGGGAACGTAATAATCCTTTCCACCGTGGGACTCGTTTTGCTCATAATTGTGTGAACTGAAATTGAATTCATAGTGCCCCACATCGTAAGGCCAACCTACATTTCCAGGCTTGTCGCCAAAGTTGTTGATGACGATGACATCGGAGTTGATTGATTTGATGTGATCGTACATGTTCTGGTTGTTTGGATACACAGCGGGACCATCGAACCACAACATGTCACAATCCGGATACTTCGTTAGTAGTTCTTCAACGATGTTTTCCTGAAACTCTTCAAATTGCGAATTTGTCCGCACCTGGTGATTGCACCCCCAGTGATGGATGTCTCGTCCAAGATTAACGTAAAATCCATAAGTTATGCCTGCAGCTCTAGCAGACTTGACAAATGCTTCGACGACGTCCGTTGTATTTCCACTACTTGCAACATCGAAATCGGTATGGGCGCTGTCCCAAAGGCAAAACCCATGATGATGCTTTACGGTAAGGATGGCGTGACTCATGCCAGCTGCTTTGACAACTTCCATCCACTGATCGGTATCGAGACCGGTTGGGTTCCATTTTTTGGGATCAGGATCTGGCTCTGCACTTTTACAGTTGGCGCCCATCGATGCGGCCCCATGAAAAGTGGGCATGTTGTAGTGAATGAACATCCCGTATTTAAGGCTTTCGTACCAGGCGATCCTGTCTTTTGTGTTCGCTGCAGTATCCGTTCCATCATCCCCTTGCTCCGTTAAAGTGTCGAGCTCGGAAGAGGTGTCCGTCGGGCTGGTACCCTCGCTGGCACCTGCAACATTGGGGACGAACAGCAGTAGTGCAAGGACAACAAAAAACAGGTTCTTCATTCTAGGCTCCAGAAAGGTTCGATGGTTTGTGAATGCGCGTTGTTGCCAATGCAAAGTTGCCAACCCAAGGTTATTGTCGACAGCCTCCATTTGCTCTTACAGAGGAATATCCCACCCATCATATTCATCCTCGCAAGAAAAGAAACCCTATTCGATTGTTCGAACAGAATAATTCTGGGGGGGCCTCTATCGTTCTTTCGCGAGCTTGCCTGGGCGGATGAAAACGCTGGTGGCTACGGAAGCTTCCCCCCCAAAGACGGTCGCCCCGCCCCCACGAATCGTGGCAGGCGATTCGTGGGGGCGGGGCGAGCGGGAAGGTTCGCATTCATGGTTGCTCCGAGTGGTTGCTCCGAACCGGGGCAAGCCCGACGGAAGCAAAAGGGCTCACCAGTGGTTCAGGTGAGCTCTAATCTTGATGCCGTCTGTTGCCATGGTGCAGCCTCAGCGATGGCTGCGTTGGGAATGGTTGAAAGAGAATGGGTGATCTATTCGGCTGCATTGGTTGACATGTGTTTCGCGATGTAGGCCGGTTCGCCCATTCGTTCGAGCAAGTCGAGTTGCAATTCCAACCAACTCGCGTGCCCTTCTTCGTCGATGGCGATTCGCTCGAAGAGTTGCCGCGTGCCGATGTCGCGGTCTTCGCTCGCCTCAATGGAAGCTGTTGTGTAAAACTCGATCGCTTCCTTCTCATCCGCGAGGTCCGTTTCAAACATTTCTTTCAGCGACGTTGCTCGGACGGGCGTCTTTTCCAAATCCAATTTCGGATCACCGTTCAAATACAGGATACGGACGAGATATTCCTCGGAATGTCCGAGTTCCTCCTGCAACTCTTCACGCATTTTGGCCGCCAGCAGATCCATACCCCAATCATCCAGCACACATGCGTGCAGTTGGTATTGGTGCATCGCAGTGAGTTCCATTGACAATGCTCGCTGAAGATTCTCGATCGTTTGTTTCTTTTGTTTCTTTGACATGGTTTGTGCTCATCTCTTTCGTGTTGGAGGAAAAACAATGGTTAGCCCTGGTCGCTGGGACCAGCATTGAGCGAAGCGTGAATAACCGATTCGCCTGAACGTGATGGGAGTCGAGGGAAGGTGAGATTTGGAAACTCGCCTTCCAATGCTTCCATGAAAGCCGCCAAGTCGGCGAGCTCTTGATCTGTGAATTTAACATCAAGCTGCGTGGACGCCATCACCCTAATGGCTTCCGTCAATGAATTGACACGACCATTGTGGAAGTAGGGGGCCGTCAGCGTGATGTTTCGCAAGGTCGGCGTTTTGAAATAATGGTCATCCCCGTTATCCCCCGTTGCCATTGAGCGTCCAACGTCCGCAACGAAGTCATACTTTTCGACATAGGGGGAATCTTCAAATCGGGGAAAATCGACAAACTCGGCGTCACTTCCGGGTTGCCAGCCGTTGAGTGCCGGGCCAGCGTGACATTCGGTACAGCCGGTCGACTCGAAGAGTTCCATGCCGCGAATTTGGGCCTCGTTCATGGCCTGTTTGTCGCCAACGAGATACCGGTCGAGAGCTGAGTTGGGCGTGATCAGAGTCCGCTCGAAGGCAGCAATCGCGTCGACCGCGTTTTCAATCGTAACGGAATCTGTTTTTCCAAACGTTGCTTCAAACTGCACCACGTAGCCGGGGATGTCTTTGATGCGGCTTACCACTTGGTCATGTCCGATCATTCCCATTTCAACATTGGCAACCATCGGGCCTTTCGCTTGGTCTTCGAGCGTCGCCGACCGGCCGTCCCAAAATTGTGAGGCCTGAAAGACGGAGTTCCAAACGGTGGGTGCATTACGAGGTCCCGTCAGGCCGTCGACGCCCATCGACGTTGCACGGCCATCGTCACCGCCCTCCATCAAGTTGTGACAACTGTTGCAGGAAACGGTACCGGTAGCAGAGAGTCGTGGATCAAAGTAAAGACTCTTACCAAGTTCGATCTTCTCTTTCGAATCCCCCCGCTTGGCGGCGGTCTTGGGAATCGCCTCCAAGTCTTGGGCATAAGCTTGTGCAGCAGCAAGCGAGATAGCGAGAAGGACGAGGTGTTGGACGATTGATGTGACTGAGTATTTCATGGTTCGAGGTTTGGATTGTTCGATTGCTAGGAGAGAACGCGGGGGGGGCATGAGTGATGCGATCGTGCGATTTTCGCGATGGTTCAAATTAGCCGCTCATCGCAGGTTGCGTTTTGACACTTGGCAGACCTGCACTTTTCCAAGCGACGTAGCCACCGGTTAGGTTGACAACGTTCTTGAAACCTGCGGCCTGCAGGACGCTCGCCGCGATTGCCGATCGAGCCCCGCTACGGCATTGGACGACTATTTTTTTATCGCGTGGCAATTCGTCCAGGTGCTCTGGTAGACGACCAAGGAACCGGTGCTCCGCTTGCTCGATGTGACCTTCTTTCCACTCATCGTTGGATCGAATATCGAGCAATTTTACGTCACCCGTTTCGACACTGTGTGACAAGTCCTCGGGTGTGCCGGTTGCGTAGACTTCGGTTGCCAAGTCGCTCGATCGGACATCGCTCGCATTGAAAGCACCCGCGATTTCCTCCACACCGATCTTGTGCAATAGCCTCGCCGCTTCTTCGAGCTGATTGGGTTCGCAGATCAGGTGCGTCGGCTGATCGTAGTCCACCAGCCAACCCGCCCAAGGCGACAGCATCGAGAGTGGGATGTTGATCGTGCCGGGGACATGTCCCTTGGCGAATTCGGACGCTGGGGCAATGTCGACGACGGTGCCCGATTGGACCGCATCCGCCAAACCGGCGAGATCAAGCATGGTGTGATGGTGATCGGCGCCAAGAATCCGCGGGCCTGCTTTGTTCACTCGCTTCATCACCGCGAAATACTTCGGCGCCTCCGGTTGGTCCGCCAAGATGTAACGCACAAACTCGTCTTCGTCGTTGAACTGAAGTGCCGGATTGAACCGCTTTTCGTAACCAACGGTTGACGATGGTATGGCACCAAGACCTTTTCCGCATGCACTTCCCGCTCCATGAGCCGGCCAGACTTGCAAGTAATCGGGCAGCGTTTTGAATCGCTCGGTCGACTTGAACAAATCGCGTGCACCAGGTTCGGCTGTGTTCATCAAACCAGCAGCTTGTTCCAACAGGTCCGGTCGACCGATTGAACCGACGAACACGAAGTCACCGGTAAAAATGCCCATCGGTTTGTTGGCACCCCCCCCTTGGTCGGTCAGCAGGAACGAAATGCTCTCAGGCGTGTGGCCGGGGGTGTGCAAAACGTCAAACCGGATGTTTCCAATCATGAAGTGATCACCGTCGTGAACTGGCATGCTATCGTAATCGTCTAGGTACAGGTACTTCCACTCGGCTGGACCTTCGTCGGAGACATATAACTTCGCGTCGACTCGATCGGCTAACTCGCGAGCTCCCGAAACATAGTCGGCATGAATGTGAGTCTCAGCGACTGCGACGATCTTGATGTCCTCCTTCTCTGCCATTGCAAGGTACGGATCGATGTCGCGGCCTGGATCAACGATGATCGCTTCTTTGGACCGCTGGCATCCAACCATGTAAGAAGCGTGGGCGAGTTTTTCGTCATAGAAATATTTGAGCAACATGTATCGGTTCTCCCGTGAAACGTATTGGTTACAAAACCACTGTCTTGAAAATCACAAAAATCGCGACCAACACAACCGCAATCGAAAATGTCTTCTGAAGCGTCGGTCCCTTCAATCGCTTAGCGACGATGCCGCCCAGCCACATGCCTGCAAAACCTCCGACCATGAATTGCAGGGTGGTTTCCCACGACAGTTCGTTTCCGTTTGCCAAGTGCGACGCTACGCCACTGATGCTTACCAAAACGATCACGAACAAGGAGGTTCCGACCGCTTGATGGATTGCCATACCGCTGAAGATCACCAGCGCCGGGACAATCACAAAACCACCTCCGACACCGAACAGGCCCGACAGTACGCCCGTCATTAGCCCAACCAGCACCAACAGTCGGGCACATCGCGACGTCAGTCGAAGCTTGCCATCGGCGTCACGCTGGCAAGCACTTCGATCTGGCCCCGGTTCGCTTTCGGTGGGGCAAACGCCACTCGGTAAAATTGGATTGCAAGCCTTGGACCACATCCGCTGTGCCACCACGAACATCAGCCCGGCAAACATCACCAGCAACATGTTCTCAGGAACAAGCGTCGACACGTACGAGCCGACTGGAGCCCCCAACATCCCAGCGACCGCGAACAGCAAACCTGTACGCAGTTCCACTTCGCCGCGAACGAGTCGAGGCACCGTACCAAACAAAGCGGTGCCACCGACCGAGGCCAGTGAGATACCGACGGCCTCGCGAGGAGCAACCGCCAGTCCGTAAACAAGCAGGGGTACCGCGAAGATGCCGCCCCCTCCACCGGTTAGTCCCAGTGCAAAACCGACAACCCATCCGAACAGGATGGCTAGGCCGAACATGAGCCTCCGCCATCGCATTGATTCCAAGGCATCTTCGCGAGTCCAGAAGCCATCGGGCAGGCGCCCGTCGCTCCGGCAAACATCAACCCGGCCCCGACAAAGGCAGAGAGTCCGGCAAAGTAGGGGTGGACGAAGTATGCCAACACGACTCCGAGCAAGGTTAGGAATCCGGCCGTCAATTGCACCTGCTGCATCAGTGGAAAGGCTTTCTTACCACGTACGACTGGAAGTCCCGCCTTGTCCCATGCCGTCGTGCCACCTTCGACGTTGACAACGTTTTTGAAACCAGCGTCCATGAATTTTTTACAGGCTTGCTCCGAGCGATTGCCGCTGCGACAGATCACATACAAAGGCTGGTCGGCCGATCCGTTTCGGGACGCCATCACGGCGTTGGGGTCGAGCGAGTCCAGTGGAACGTTGTGAGCACATTCGGCGTGAATCTCGCGAAACTCCGTAGGCATGCGTACATCAATGACGTCAATTTCGTTCCGGCTTTGTTCCGCTGCCAATTGTTTCACATCGATCGTTTGCATCAAGTTCTCCCGTGGTGGTGTGACGCCGCCCTGAATTGTCGTAATGTCGACAGGCGACGATATGTTTGGTTAAAAAAAAGGGGCCGATATCGGCCTCGTCAACTTCGCATTGTCAACTTCACATCATCAACTTCACATTATTGATCCTTGGATTGGCCATTCAAAAATCGCCCTTCCACACAATTCATCAATTCTGCCAAATGCGATTCAGCAATTTCGTAGAACACTTTCCGGCCTTCTCGCTCACTGTCCAAAAAGCCACACCGCTGTAACAAACGCAAGTTTTCCGACGCAACATTGTCGGGAACTTCGCAGTCCTCCGCGATTTCGCCGACGGTATAGCGGCCGTGGAGCAACAACTGGACCATTCTCAAGCGAACGGGATGAGCCAACGTTTTCAAACACTCCGCCGCAGCCGCAAACGCCTGGACGCTACCAAGCGGCTTCGATTGCTTCGTCGGTTTTGCAGTAGCCATGACATCTCCCCAAGGTTCAATAGGTCTAATATATCGTCACCTTGCGATATGTCAATGAGTCTTTTTCTCAATTTTCCAATGGGGTGATCATTTTGGAAACGGGACTCACTCGCGTCCTGTCGCGTAGCGAAAGTCGCCAAGACCTTCGGCATTTGGGTGTCTGTTTGACGGTTGCCGAAACTGTTGGCCGTTTTTCGCTACAAAAAGCATCGCCTCTTCTTCAAAAACGGCAGAACGGATACCTCTTGTGCCACCGAATTCTGCGCAGAGACAAGTTGAAAAAGCCGCCATCTCATTCAAACAGAGGATGGACACGACATTTCTTAAAGGTAGAATCGTTTACCGTGCGACGTTCTGGTGGTCGTTAATTTGGTCTCGAACGTCGAATGTGTTTTTCAGGCTACTGTCATGCGGCGCTCCATCGAATCGAGTTCTTTGTCGCTGCGTTCCCGATCAACGCCAGCCTTGCCCCCCCATAAGTGGCTTCCCAGAACAAGCCAGAACAAGCCAGAACAAGCCGAACGAGAATTTGTCGGAAGTGGTTGATGGTTACCGAGTGAAGAATCGGTTCGTCTGTGATTCCGAAGATGAACCCCTCACGACGGTGAACATTTAATCCATTGTCACACTTTAACGCGTCGCGACAAAGTTATAGTATGAGACCCCAAGATCCCACCCTTTCGCCTGAAACTGCAGATCTGCCTGAATTTGCAGAATTGCCTGAATTTGCAGAGCTGGTTGCTCAGCAGCATCAGCAATTGCGATCTTATGTACGGACGCTAGGGGTGGACCCCGATTGGGTGGACGATTTGGCTCAAGAAGCGTTTTTGGTTGCCTGGCGCGAGCGAGATTCGTTTGATCAGCAGAGGGATTACGGGAAATGGTTGCGTGGGATTGCTCGGAATCTGGTACGGAACGAACTTCGCAAGCAGCTACGCCATCAACGTCTACTGCACCAAGGGTTGGCGGACTTGCTCGTCGGTGCGGCGGATACTGAGCCAGAACCGGAATCGTGGGAACAAGGCCGCATTCCAGTGCTGCGAGATTGCGTTGAGCAGCTGGCGCCGAAAAGCCGAGAGTTGGTGTCGGGGCGTTATGGCGACGGATGGAAAGCTCCGGATCTTGCGGATCATTTTGGCATGAAGCCAGCTGCGGTGCGACAATCGTTGTCGCGGATTCGGCAGCAGCTGAAACAGTGTATCGAACTACGGACGGTGGAGGGCTGATGGATGTCAAAAAATCGCTTTGATGAATTGCTGCACCTGCTGTTGGATGACGATATCACTGCGGCGCAGATGGATGAGCTAACCGAGATTGTGTCGGATGACCGAGAGTTGTTGACACGGCTTCGTCAGCATCTATCGATGAGCGACCGGTTGTCTCAATACGAAGATCCGTTGCGAAACGCTGACCGTTTCATGGATGCCCTGAAGGTTCGCCTTAACGCCAACGAGGACACCGGCAGGTTTTTTGAGCAGGTGATGGCATCGGCGCGTGACGAAGCTTGCGGGCAGTTGAGGCAGGCATCCGGGCAATGGAAACAGGCTTCCGGGCAGCTGAGACAGGCTTCCGCGAGTAACGAAAAGTCGGGTTGGCAGGTCGCACGAGGCCTCGCCGGTTGGATGACCGCAGCGGTTGCCTTGGTGATTCTGGCGAGTGTGATATTTCAGAACGACAGGCAGCGGGGCAAGGATGATTTAGCGATTACGAGGATCAATCGTGGCGAGGAAGAAACGAGTGACGCCGGGGTTGCCGTGCTGACACGAGTTTCCGGTCTACAGGGCGCACAAACGGTGGATTGGGCAGTGGGCGAAACGATTCCACCGGGTTTGCTAGAGTGGAGCGCTGGATTGCTGCAATTGGAGTTCTACTGCGGAGCAACGGTTGTCGCCGAGGGGCCGGCTTCGCTTGAGATTCTGGATGATTCTCGTGTCATTTGCCGGTCAGGGCGACTGAGAGTCCACGTTCCTGAACCGGCTCGAGGATTTGCGGTGCTGGCGCCAACGGTGGAGTTGGTGGATTTGGGCACGGAGTTCGGCGTCGACGTGGCGGTTGATGGATCCACCGAAGTTCACGTCTTTGATGGTTCCGTGGAGCTCTACGATGCCATGTCCGATCGCAATGTGACGACGCGACGCGAGCTGACCGCCGGCGACGCGGTGTCATTGGATCACGGTGGCGAGTCGCGAAAAATCGACACTCGCGAATTCGATTTCGTGACGCCGAATCGATTAAGCACGATGGCTCACTTGCGGCGACAAGAACACCTTCTCGAATGGAGGATGTTTCGTGATTCGCTGCTGCACGATCCGCGAGTGGTTGCGTACTTCCCGTTCGATCGCAACGTTTCCGACGACCGGCTTTTGATCGGATATGGTTCCAATGGCACAATGCTTGAAGGTGCGATCGTTGGCTGTGAGTGGTCGGAGGGACGCTGGCCAAGCAAGACATCGTTGCAGTTCAAACGACCAGGCGATCGCGTGCGGGTCACCCTGCCGGGAGAATTCGAGTCGTTGACGTATTCAACATGGCTACGAGTCGATGGGCTCGATCGATCATTCAATTCACTGCTACTAACGGACGGATTTGACACGAACGGACCTCACTGGCAGATTCGCGGGGATGGCGTGCTGATTCTCGGGGTGAAGCACCCTGTGAAAGGCAAGTACGGATACAAGACCGACTCGATTTTTAATCTGTTTCGGCTGGGCCAGTGGGTGCATCTTGCAACGGTATACGACAACAGCAAATCGCGAGTTTCGCACTACGTGAATGGCGAATTGGCCTCTCGAGAAGCGTTGCATGAGGCGGCGTCGGGATTGCTGACGATCGGCAACGCGACGATTGGAAACTGGAGTCTGCCGGTCAACTCGACATTGAAAAACTCAGAACGCCTACGGAGACAGGTTCGCAACTTCAATGGTTGCATGGACGAACTGATCGTCTTTGGTGAGGCATTGGACGACCAGGAAATTCGTCACATTTACGAAGTGGGGCGGCCATGACGACTCCACCCTATCGATCATCATTCAGTGGCATGGATATTCAGCGGCATGGATTCCACCTTGCCAAAGCAACACTACCACCAACAACCAGGATTAAACATGAAAACCGTCGCTTTCCCTCTGCTCATTATGATGGTCGGCGTCCTGCCGTTGCAGGCTCAAACCGTCAATCCGAAGAGGTCCAATGCAGGGCAGCGAAGCGCGGGTTTTGAAAATCGCTTTGCGGAGGACTTGAAGCAGACAGCGGATTCGATCGCCCGGCAAAACCTGTGGTTCCGTGACGCCAAGTTTGGCGCGTTCATTCACTTCGGTGTCTACTCATCCCTGGAAGGTGAGTACCAGGGCCGTGGCTCCGGGTTTCGTTATTCGGAGTGGATTCAAATCTCCGCCAAGATTCCGGCCCAGGAATACCACGAAATCGCCGCGCAGTTCAATCCCGCTGACTTTGATGCCGACGAGTGGGCCAAGACCTTCAAGGATTCTGGCATCCGCTATGTCGTGATCACGTCGAAGCATCACGATGGTTTCGCGCTCTTCAAATCGATGGTTAGCAACTACAACATCGTCGACTATACACCCTTCAAACGCGACATCATCAAGGAGCTGAGCGAGGCGTGTCATCGTCAAGGACTAAAATTCGGTGTTTATTACTCTCAAGCTCAAGACTGGGATGAGCCTGATGCCCCCTTCTTGAACAAACGAGCAGGGCTCCACGATATCCATCCTGAGTTGCCGGAAGACTTCGAGCAAGACATGGATCGATACATCATGAAAAAGAGTCTCCCGCAAGTGGAAGAGCTGGTGAAGAATTATGAGCTGGATCTGATCTGGTTTGATACACCCGTCGGGATGAATCTCGAGCGAGTCAAGCAGTTTAGCGACATGGTTCGCAAATATCGTCCCGACTGCCTGATCAACTCACGCATTATCCATTCCGGCAGAGGCAAGATCGAAGCGAGATATTTGCCGTACTATGACTATGTTTCGATCGGCGATAAAGAGGTTCCCACGCGGAAACTTCCGCTTTATGTCGAGTCGCCTGACAGTGTTAGCTCCTCCTTCGGATACAAGACCAAAGGGAACTGCTATTACCACACCCCCGAAGAAATGCTTCATCGTTTCGTACACACCATTTGCGCTGGCGGTAACGCGTTGATCAACAACGGACCAATGGGCAATGGCCAACTCGATCCTGAGGCCGTGCGGATATACGGCGTCATGGGCGACTGGCTCAAGGTCAACGGCGAATCGATTTACGCGACGGTCCGCAATCCTTTGGCCGAGCGTCCTGAGTGGGGCGACATCTCGGCGAGCAAGGATGGCAGGACGCTCTACCTACATATTCTTCAGTGGCCCGAGTCTGGCGTCCTTTCCGTGGACGGCCTGTCCTCGGCTGTTAACTCTGCGGCCTATTTGGCGACAGGCGAAAAGGCGGACATTGTCCAAGAAGATGGCGTTCTCAAACTCACGCTTCCCGCGGGCCCTCTCGATGAATATGACACCGTTGTGAAGGTCTCGTTGGAAGAATCCGTCAGTGAGCAAGGCAACTCGGAGTAACAACGGTAACCATGTCTAGCGAATCGCCAAGCAATATTTAGCTTGGCAACTCGCGCAATCGACACACACCTACATTCAACTCAATAAACCAATTTTTCCAAAGGGTCACCATGTTAGTAAGACGTTTTTTTCAATTCTTGATGCTCTCCGTCGTGATGGCGCCTTCGGTCTATTCAGACGAAGGAAGCCGACCGAATGTTGTGATTGTCATTACCGATGACCAGGGCTACGGCGATGTGGCCTTCACCGGTAACCCAGCGATCAAAACTCCGACCATCGACGAGTTGTGTAAGCAGGGAACACTGCTCAACAACTTTCACGTTGATCCCACGTGCGCCCCGACTCGCTCGGCGCTGATGACCGGTCGCTACTCCGATCGCGTCGGCGTCTGGCACACGGTTCAGGGCCGCAATATGTTGCGACGGCGTGAAACAACCATGGCTGATGTCTTTAGTGCCAACGGTTATGTCACCGGGCTATTTGGCAAATGGCATCTTGGCGACTGCTATCCTTACCGTCCCGAGGACCGGGGCTTCCAGCATAGTGTTTACCATGAAGCTGGCGGTGTCGGCCAAGCGCCCGATTATTGGGGCAACGATTATTTCGATGACACCTACATCGTCAACGGAAAGCACCAGCGTTTCGAAGGCTTCTGCACGGACGTTTGGTTCGACGAGGGGATGAAGTTCATAAAGGCCAACAAAGACAAGCCGTTCTTCGCCTATATCTCTACCAACGCGCCACATAGTCCGTACTACTGCCCCGAGGAATACACCAAGCCTTACGAAGGAAATCCTCAGGTTTCGATCACTGAATTCTACGGGATGATCACCAACATCGATGACAACTTGGCCAAGCTCATGAAGTTGCTTGATGACCAGGGGATCGCCGACAATACCATTTTGGTATTCATGACCGACAACGGCAGCGCGGGCGGTTTGAAAGACGGACGTGGCTACGACGGCGGTCAGCGTGGGATGAAGAATTCCGAGTACGACGGCGGTCACCGTGTCCCCTTTATCATTCGCTGGCCCGACGGAAAGGTCGAAGCAGGAAAATCGATCGAGCGTTTAACGGCACACATCGACATCCTACCCACTTTCATCGATCTTTGCGGGCTCAAGGCGCCCGAGATCGAATTCGATGGCAGCAGTATTGCAGACCTGCTTCACGGCGATGGCTCGAATTGGCCGGATCGTGCGTTGGTGGTTGAATCACAGCGTGTGGTTGACCCGATCAAATGGCGCAAGAGCGCCGTGATGACCGACCGTTGGCGTTTGGTCAATGGCAAGGAACTTTACGATCTGAGTTCCGACCCGATGCAGGCCACCGATTTGGCCGCCCAGCATCCGGAAGTGGTCGAACGTTTACGGGCCGAGTACGATCAGTTTTGGGACGACGTTTCTTCCGAGCACGACCTCACCAGCTATATGGTTATCGGGTCCGATCGTTCGCCCATTGTTTCGCTTTCGTCACACGATTGGCTGATCGACAAACTTCCGCCATGGAACCAGGGACACATTAAACAAGGGGCGGTTGCAGAGGAATCGTTTTGGGCGATCGAGGTCGAACGCGACGGCGACTATGAAATCTCGCTACGCCGCTGGCCCGTTGAAGCCGACAAGGGCATCAACGACGGTACCTATGGCAAGGCTTTCAACTACAAACAGGCGCGACTGCGTATCGGTGATGTCGACGAGATCAAAGACATCCCCCCAGGGGCCAAAGAGGTCACTTTCAAGGTCACGTTGAAAAAGGGTATCACCAAACTCGCCCCTGTCTTCATTGGCCCCGGCCAGACCGCCACGCCGTACTATGCCTACGTGACGCACCAACCGAAAGCCGGTTGGCAAACTCCGCAAGGCATGGGCATTCCCGTTTATGATCCCTCGTATGGACGTGTTCCACCACAGGTAAGGAATTAGAAACGGAGATGATGAAAACTCTAAAGATTCTTTTGCTGGTCCTGGTGACCGGAAGCATCGGTTATGCCCAGACGCCAAAGTGGGATGGGCAAAGTTTCCGCGATGTTCCCTACAAGCAAGTCGGCCAGCGAAAGCTGCTGATGGATATCTACATGCCTGAAACCCAGGTGTCGGAAAAGGCGCCGGTGATCTACTACGTGCATGGTGGAGGCTGGGCCGCAGGGAACAAAGAGAAATTCGGGCAGCCACTCATGCTGCCCATGTTTCGCCAGTTGTCAAAAAATGGATTCGTCTGTGTGTCGATCAGCTACCGGCTCTGCAAGAAGGGACAGGGTGTTCTGATGCGTGATTGCGTCACGGATGCGATGGATGGACTGCGTTTTTTGAAACAGAACTCCGAGCAATACTCCATTGATCCGGATCGGATTGTCGTCTTTGGCGACTCGGCGGGGGGGCAGCTCGCTCAAATGCTAACGTATGCCTCGCCCGAGAACTTTGTCGGTGATCCGAAACTTGCTGAGATCGATGTTCAACCACGCGCGGGAATCTCTTGGTATGGACCATCTGATTTTACGGATGTCAACCTTTTTAAAACCACTTTTTCGGACAAGAATCCTAATCGCTTTGGCAGTAGGATCACGGGTGACGATAACGGTTACAAAAAGAATCCGAAGGCCTTCGAGGAAATGAGTTCCTACTACTGGATCAAGAAGGACAGTCCTCCGATGCTCGTTTTGCAAGGTGATACCGACGCGACGATCCCTCTGCCGCATGCGATTCATTTGAAGGAAAAGGCGGATCGCATTGGAGCTGATGTTGAAATGATTATCGTGAAGAACGCTGGCCATAATTGGAGGAAAGCCGGAGGAGACCCGGTTCCAGGTGTGGAGGAAATTCAACGCATTAGCGCGGAATACGCATTGCAGAAGGTCACACCATTGAAACAACAAGATTAACTCCATGAGAAACTTAATGAATCAACGATACGTTTATGTGTTGACATTGATGATGTTCGGTGTCGTTAGTACTCGAACCGAGTATTACCTAGACGCTGCGGATTTCTATGTGTCCCCCAATGGCTCCGACGCTTGGAGTGGTACCTTGCCCACGCCCGATGATGAAGGCGCAGATGGTCCATTCGCCACACTGCAGCGGGCGCGTGACGCGATTCGAGAGATGGGAACGCGTCCGTCCGAGGATCTTGTTGTCGAAGTTCGCGAGGGAACCTACCAACTCAGCGAAACCGTTGTGTTTGGAATACAAGATTCTCCGCAGGGCGATTCGACCGTCACTTATGCTGCGTATCCTGGCGAGACGCCAGTATTCAGCTCGGGCAAAGAGATCGAGGGATGGACGAAAGTAACCGATGCACTGCCTGGCCTACCTGCGGTAGCCAATGGCAACATTTGGGTGGCCGATGTCTCCGATCGATTCTTCACCCTTTATGATGCGGAGGGTTTACTCCCGCGAGCCCGATCCGAAGGGTTTATCCCGCTCGGTGGGGGCAGTCGCAATCAGCTGCACTTCCCAGCGGGCCGATTGAAGAATTGGCCCAACGTGGAAGATGTGGAGATCATTGTCCGTCCGCATCACGCCTGGATTTCGAATGTGTTGCCATTGGAGTCGGTCGATGAAGAAAAACAGTTGGCCAGGACATCACTCGATGCAACCTACGCCATGAACAAACTTCATTTCCTGCCGACTACCGAGTCGTGCTGGGTTGAAAATGCTCTGGAGGAACTCGACGAACCCGGTGAATGGGTTCTCAATACGAAGGAGGGCAAGGTTTACCTTTGGCCGCGAAACAAGACGACCGTCTTGGCTCCTCAATTGACGGAGTTGATTCGTATCGAAGGCGAGGTCGACAAGGAAGGCCCCACCGACACGCCGGTGCGGAATCTGCGTTTCGTGGGGCTGACGTTCATGCATGGCGAACGCTATCAGCTCACCGCGGACGATGCCGGGCTGCAGCATGATTGGGATATGCTCGATAAAGCCAATGCCTTGGTTCGCCTGCGCGGAACCGAAAATTGCACGATTGAGAAATGTCACTTTGCCCATAGTGGCAGCGGTGCGATCCGCGTCGATCTGCATGGACAGGAAAACAAGATTACCGGTAACCATATCGAGCATATGGGAGGCGCTGGAATCCTGCTCTGCGGCTACGGTCCGGGCACCAAGGATGTGAATCGAAAAAATCTCGTCGACAACAACCACATTCATCATATGGGGCTAATCTACATGCATTCGCCTGGCATCATGATTTGGCAGAGTGGCGAGAATCGCGTGGCGAACAATCTGATCCATCATATGCCTTACTGTGGAATGATCATCTCCGGATGCATGACCCACTTTTTCGCGAAGAACGGCCGCGAGCTAGGTCGAACGATTCGGAGGCATGAAATAGGTAACCTGTCTAGGAATCCGACGCTAGAAGATGTTCGACCATTCCTTCACTCGCATGACAACGCCATCGAATACAACGAGATTCACAACGTTATGGAAACGATGGGCGACGGCAACGGAATCTACATTCGCGGAGCGGGTGCGGGCAATGTGATCCGTCGAAATTATATCCACCACCTGGTCACTCCCATGCTGATGCAGGCGGCGATTCGAACCGATGGAGGGCAACGTGATACGCTGATCGCTGAAAATTTGATTTACAAATGCATGGCACAAGGGATCATTTTAAAACTCAATAATCGTGCCGAAAATAACTTGGTAGTGGACGTGCTTGCCCCGCCTCGAGGCTACTACATGTCGCTGCGAGAAGGCCCGTTGGAGGGCGCGGTAATCAAACGAAACGTCTTTTATTCGGTCAACCAAGAATCGGTATTTATCGATGAATTGGCTCCCGGGAATGGAAGGAAAACCGAAGATAGCAGAGGGCGTCGACTAGCCCGTGCGAAAGATGCCGATACGGATTTCAATATCTACTACTGCGCCGTCGCTCCAGAATTAGGACAACAGATGCTGGAAAAACAACAAGCCGATGGAGTGGACGCAAACAGTCGGGCGACAGACCCAATGTTCGTCGACCCGGAAAACGGCGACTTTCGATTCCAACCCGGTTCACCCGCGTTGGAAATGGGCATCGTACCAATTGATATGTCTCAAATCGGATTGCGTAGCCCACAAACAATCGAGTAGCCGGGCAATCGAGTAGCCGGGCAATCGAGTAGCCGGGCAATCGAGTAGCCGGGCAATCGACTAGATTGTCGTCGCGATCAACCGTCCGGTGTGGCGCCTTTGACTCCAACCAGGGTCGGAGGTCGCCAGTGGGGGCGAGCGTGTTGTCACAGATGCGGGTGTGCTGATCCCTCCGTTAACGCAAAAGCAACCGACATCGAGTTGAATTTTATTAACAACAGCAATCGAAACGTTTTCGTGGATCACAGGTTGATAACGAATCGAGAGCCTTCCACAAATCAATTATTTGAATAAGACATGGACAACATGAGAAAATTTATAGCCACAGTCCTACTTGGAACGTGCTGCCTGGTTGCCGAACTTGCGATCGCGGCGCCTCCTTCTGAGCATCCCAATATCATCTATCTGATGGCAGACGATCAGAATTTAGATTCGGTCGGTTGCTACGGAAACCCAGAGATGGTGACTCCCAATATGGACGCGTTGGGACGTGATGGCCTGATCTTTGATCGGCACTACAACACGACCGCCATCTGCATGGCCAGTCGTGCTACGGTCTTTACGGGAATGTATGAATACAAAACCGGTACCAATTTTAGCCATGGAAATATGAGGCCCGAAGTTTGGGCGAAATCCTATCCCGTCCTGCTCCGCGACGCGGGCTACCTGACGGCATTTGCTGGTAAGTTCGGATTTGTCGTCGAGGGACGGGGACAGAATGGCAAGCCGGGAATGTGTGAGAGCGACTTCGACATCTGGGGTGGTGCGCCGGGGCAGTCGAGCTACGTTACCAAACAAAACCGCGCCATGGCGAAATATGCAGAGGAGTATCCGCATTCAACGCTCTCCTATGGGGCGTTCGGAAAGGATGTGATTCGTGAAGGGGTAAAGCAGAAGAAACCCTTTTGTCTTTCGATCAGTTTTAAAGCACCCCACAAACCGGCGACGCCTGATCCGAGATTTGACGATGTCTACGCTGGGATAACCTTTACCAAACCCGCGAACTTCGGACGCGAGAACGGCGAACACCTGGCTCCCCAAAGCCGGACGGGGAGGGAATACAAACAATTCGTCGATTGGCACTACGATACCAACTACAACGGCGAGATGAGGAAATATTATCAACAGATCTATGCCATCGATGTCGCCATCGGAATGATCCGTGACGAGCTGAAGGAACAAGGAATTGCAGACAACACGGTGATTATCTACACCAGCGACAATGGTTATTTCGCCGGGGCCCATGGCTTGGCATCCAAAGAGTTGTCGTATGAAGAGTCATCGCATGGGCCACTCATCATCTTTGATCCTCGAAGTCCCACGGCTGGCAAACAGCTGCGCAGCCCGGCGCTGACCGGCAACATCGATTTTGCACCAACGATACTGGAACTAGCGGGATTGCCGATTCCCGACAACATGGATGGCGTCAGTCTGTTGCCGCTGTTGAACGACCCCGCGGCCGACGTGCGCGAGCAGATGGCGTTTATGAATGTCTTTGGAAATGGGGCAAATACCGCGTTAACCGTTCTCACCAAGGATCTGAAATATACCTACTGGTGGTATGGTGATTCCACGATGCAGCCGACCGAGGAGTTGTTCCATTTAACCAAAGATCCAATGGAGATGACGAATATGGCCACCAACCCGGAGGCGGCTCCGATCCTTGAGGCCATGCGCAAAAAATACGATGCCGAACTGGATTCATGGAAGCAGGAGGCGGTTCCCTACAACAATTATCAGCAGTTTGCCGAACTCTTCGATCGGACGGTCCCGTGGGATCAGAAGGGAGCCAGAAAACAACGCAACAATAGGACGAACAACGAAGAGTAATACGGACGTCGACCGGCGATTGTAACGATAAGGATCGAAACCTGTATCCGACTTGCAGAAGAAGCAACAACCTAGAAAGAAAACCGAAACATGAATACTCAACCAAAGTTCTTTGGGCTACAGAATCGATTTCAGTGGATACTGTTGTTGATGGTTTTGGCTGCGCCAGTTGAGAGTTATGCCGTTGACATCTATGTGTCCGTCGACGGCGATGCCCAGGCCGATGGTAGCCTGACGAAACCCTATGGATCGCTTCCTGAGGCGGTGGCGGCGGTTCGAGCATTGCGTAAAGCGGGCAATACAGAGCCCGCCGTGATCACGCTTCGCGAAGGACGTCATCCGTTGAACCAAACCTTGGTGCTGGGAATAGAAGACGGTTCTCCTGCGGAGCCTGGCGACGTATCGCTTGAACCGTATGGTGCCGGTGAGGAAACGAGTTCTGCTTTTTTGACCTTCGCCGCTTTTCCTGGAGAAAACCCCGTCATCAGTGCAGGGGTGCCGGTTACCGGTTGGGAACGATTGGAAACCGCACCAGCGGAATTGCCTGCCCAATCGGTTGGTAAAGTTTGGGTCGCTGAGATACCCAGCGGTTTGGATGGATTCCACACTCTCTATGATGCCAAGGGACGGTTGAATCGTGCCAGAGGTGAGGGGTTCTTACCGACCAAGAACGGGGACAACCGAACATTGCACTTCCCTAAAGGTGCGTTGAAAAACTGGGACAACTTGGGCGACGTGGAAATCCAAGTTAGGCCAGGGGTCGCCTATGAAATCAACATGCTCCCGCTTGAATCGGTCGACGAGGAGGCTGGGATAGCCAAGACTCGAGTCGCGGCGGCTGGTCGGATGGGAAGCCTGCCACCTTATCTTCTAAATTTGATGGGTGATTCCGCCGCATCGGTGTGGGTTGAGAATGTCCTTGAGGAACTCGATGAACCCGGCGAATGGGTCGTCAACACGACAACACGTAAAATCTATTTGTGGCCCTCCGATCCGGACACCGATGGAGCTCCTCGCGGGATTTTGGCACCCTGTACTAGCGAATTGATTCGTGTCGAGGGAGAAATCGATTATGATGGCCCCACCGATACTCCGGTGCGTGGCATTGCTTTTTCTGGACTGACGTTTTCACACGCAGACCGCTGGGCTTGGACCAGCAATGAAGCTTTGGCAGGTTGGGGATTGCAACACTCTTGGGATATCTTCGATCGACCTACCGCGCTACTTCGTTTTCGGGGAGCCGAAGATTGCCGGGTGACGGCTTGCCGCTTTCTTGATTCTGGAGGTACGGGCCTGCGTCTGGACCTGCATGCCCAACGGAATCGTATCGTGGACTCTGAATTCGCTCATCTGGGTGAGGCTGGGATTCTGCTGGTAGGTTATGGACTCGGTACCAAAGACGCCAATCACCATAACGAGATTGTCAATAATCACCTTCATCATTTTAGCGAAATCACCTGGCAATCACCGGGCCTGTGGGCCTGGCAAAGTGGGCACAATCGAATCACACACAACGAAATCCACCATAGCGGTTATTGCTCGGTGGTTATCAGCACCCGCTCAGGCGGCGGCAAGACCGTACGTCGCCAAGAGCTGGCTCAAGGGAATGGCGGAAGGGGACGGGGTGGTTACGCCAACTGGAAGCTTCGCGAAAAGTATCTCCATTCCCGGCACAATCTTTTTGAATACAACGAGATTTCCCATGCGGTTCAGTTGCTCTCGGACGGAAACGGCGTCTATGTATCGGGAACGGGGACGGGCAATATCATCCGCTACAACTACTTGCATGACAATCTTTCGCATTCTCTGCCGGCGGCCATCCGTTGTGATGATGACCAGCATGAGACGCTTATCTACGGCAACGTCCTCTACAACAACGGCGGCCATGCAGCGGGTATCGCCTCCAAGGGGGTAAACGACATCATCAACAATTTCATTGTGGACCCCGTCGTGATGCCCAGAAACGGTTACATCAGCTTTGAGTGGGTCCCGGTGACAGGATCCAAGGTGGAGCGAAATATCATCATCTCGAATCCTGAGGGTGGTCTTGCCCAATCCGAAACGATGAGAAAAGGGCAGACGACGGGAGGACCCAAACTCGAGACGTTAGAGATGGATGCAAACCTCTACTACCATCCAACCGACCCGCACTGGATGGATGAGCATTTCGCGAAGATGCGGGCGGTCGGCAAGGAGCAGGCGAGTCTCGTTGGCGATCCTCTATTTGAGGACCCGGCAGGCGGCGATTTTAGTTTTCGGCCTGGCAGTCCGGCCTTGAAATTAGGGATTGAGCCGCTGGATGTTTCGAAGATGGGGCGATTGAAGGATCGTTCTTCGCTCGGACAGTGATCGCTGATGTGTAGGCAAGGGAATTGCCATTTATAAAGGGGTATCCCATGGAGCCCGAAATTCAATCAATGCAACCAATGAATAACCTTTCAATCAATGCAATGAAACAGACCCTCACGATTTTGATCGCATGGCTGCTCGCTCCGTTGGCCGTGGTGCGTGCGGACGATGTCCCGGTTCCACCGGCCAAACCTAATATCGTCTTTATCTATGCCGATGACTGGGGATGGGGGGATCTGTCGTGTCATGGAAACACCTGGTTGAAGACTCCCAATATCGACAGGCTGGCCAGTGAGGGCATTGATTTTCAGCAGTTCAACGTGCTTCATCCGGTGTGTTCCCCCAGTCGCGTGGCGGCGATGACCGGACGGTATCCTTCACGCTTTGGCATCAACCATATTTTTGGCCCCAATCGGGCGTCGGAGATGCCTGATTGGCTCGACGGCAAAGCGCCCACCACCCCGCGTTTTCTGAAAGCGGCCGGATATCGGACGGGACATTTCGGCAAATGGCATATGGGTAAGGGCACGCCGACGATGGCCGACTACGGAATCGATGAATCGGCGGTTTACGGCGGCCCTGGTCCACAGGTTCCCAAAAGTGGCAACGAACTTGCTGAACGAGCGGTGCAGTTCATTGAAGCGAACAAGGACCAGCCATTTTATTTGAATGTATGGCTGCACGAGAGTCATTTGGCCCATACACCTGCCCCCGAGCCCCTGGAGCTTTGGAAGCATCTCGATCCGCAAAAACAAGTCTATGCGGCGGTCATTACCGAAGGCGACAACAAGGTTGGAATGGTTCTTGATGCTCTCGATAAAGCCGGCATCGCAGAGAATACGATCGTGGTCTTTTCCAGTGACAATGGGCCGGAGGACACCGGCGATGCCACCCAGAAAGGAAAACCGGGGGCCTGGCGTAGTTACTACAGTGTCGGAGAAACCGGCGGCTTGCGTGGCCGCAAACGAAGTCTCTTTGAAGGTGGGGTAAGGACGCCGTTTATTCTACGTTGGCCTGGTCACGCTCCAGCCGGGATGAAGAATGAATCCACTGTATTAACCGCGGTCGATTTGCTGCCCACCTTCTGCGCGGCTGCCGGAGTGACTCCTCCCGCGGAGGCTGAGGGCGATGGCGAAAATCTATTGGAGGCTTTCAATGGGAAGCCTGTGACACGCACCCGGCCCCTTTTCTGGAGGTATCGATCCGAGGACCTAGCGGTTCGCGACGGCGATTGGAAACTGGTAACCAACTTCGACGGCACCCAGTCCGAATTGCATAACTTGAAATCGGATCGCGCCGAGGACATCGCCAAAGATCTTTCAGAAACGCACCCCGAAATTACGGCCAGGCTGACCAAAATGGTGCTCGACTGGAAGGCCACCCTGCCCACCACCCCCGATCCGACCACCGTTCGAAGTGGAGCTAGGCGGAATCGAAACACACAAGAGGATGGTGACGAGTAGTCCAGAATGTTCCATCAGACTTTCTCTCCAAAATAGGATTTAAGTCCAACCCGTACAGTTGCCGTAGTGGATCTTGTTAAAGATCCCTCGTGTGGAAGGATCTTTAACAAGATCCACTACGTTACAAGTAAAGGTTGACGTGGCGTAGGCTTCCAGCCTGCGATTTACGACAGTTGCCGTAGTGGATCTTGTTAAAGATCCCTCATGTGGAAGGATCTTTAACAAGATCCACTACGCTAAAAGTAAAGGTTGATGTGGCGTAGGCATCCAGCCTGCGATTTACGACAGTTGCCGTAGTGGATCTTGTTAAAGATCCCTCATGTGGAAGGATCTTTAACAAGATCCACTACGTTACAAGTAAAGGTTGATGTGGCGTAGGCTTCCAGCCTGCGATTTACGACAGTTGCCGTAGTGGATCTTGTTAAAGCTCCCTCATGTGGGAGGATCTTTAACAAGATCCACTACGCTAAAAGTAAAGGTTGGCGTGGCGTAGGCTTCCAGCCTGCGATTTACGACAGTTGCCGTAGTGGATCTTGTTAAAGATCCCTCATGTGGGAGGATCTTTAACAAGATCCACTACGCTAAAAGTAAAGGTTGACGTGGCGTAGGCTTCCAGCCTGCGATTTACAGTTGCCGTAGTGGATCTTGTTAAAGCTCCCTCATGTGGGAGGATCTTTAACAAGATCCACTACGTTACAAGTAAAGGTTGATGTGGCGTAGGCATCCAGCCTGCGATTTACGACAGTTGCCGTAGTGGATCTTGTTAAAGATCCCTCATGTGGAAGGATCTTTAACAAGATCCACTACGTTACAAGTAAAGGTTGATGTGGCGTAGGCTTCCAGCCTGCGATTTACAGTTGCCGTAGTGGATCTTGTTAAAGATCCCTCATGTGGAAGGATCTTTAACAAGATCCACTACGTTACAAGTAAAGGTTGGCGTGGCGTAGGCTTCCAGCCTGCGATTTACGACAACGACGGATTGGCAGGCAGGATGCCTACCCCACGTTTTAATGTGGTTGAAGCACTCGAAGTTATAAATTTACGGTTCTCATTTTCAATAAACATTGAAAGACGATATGATGAAACATGCAAATGTAGTCCTGACGGGTTGGATTGGAATGGTGCTGTGCGTAGGCGCCGGGGTGGTTTGCGCGCAAACGCCAAACGACCAGAAGAATGACCGATCTTTGATCAACAGTGATGGCAGTCAATTTGTACCCAAGGACTTCTATCCTAAATTCAGTTGGGAAACCACGCCTCGCTATCTCATGTTTGGCGATAAGAGTCGTGTGCTCCGTCCTGAGCAGGTTCGTTTTATTGCCGAGCAAACGGATTTTCTGTGCATCGAAAAATCACATGGGATGGGGCAACTCGGTGCCGCTGAATTAGGTGCCAAGCATGAAGCGGCGGCGTTTAAGAAGATCAAACCGGACATGAAGGTGTTGTTTTACTTCAACGCTGCCTTTGCTTGGCCTTACACCTCGTACAACGAAAACTTCACCAGTCAGCGTATCGACGCACATCCAGAGCTAAAGAAGTTCCTAATCACCCAACCCAAAACGGGTGAACTGATCAAACGATTTGGCATTGCTTTTTGCTACGACGTGCTGAATCCCGATTTCCGCGACTGGTGGGTGAAAACGGTTTCGACCGGAGTGAAAGACGCGGGTTGCGATGGTGCCTTCATTGACCAAATGCACGGCAACATCATGTATCGCGATAAGGAACTGAGGCCGGAGGTTGAAAAGGCCATGGGCCAGATGATGGCGGCGCTCAAACAGGCGATCGGTCCTGACAAAATTCTACTGGCGAACAATGCCTACAGTGACGACGCAAAATATGTTTATCCTGTCAGTGATGCGATCATGTTTGAAAACTATGCAGCCGTGAAATCCAACAAGGAGAGTTTACTTTCCGAATGGGGGCATATGTTAAGAAATGCCAAGGACGGAAAGATTTCCGTATTCCGCCTAGGGGTTGAAGGGACAAGCCGAGGAAACATGAAGCCGAACATGCCGGAGCTCTCCAAGGAGAAGTTGGAGTTCGCCCATGCTTGCTATCTGATCGGTGCGCAGCCTTACTCGTATTTTATGTACAGCTGGGGGTGGAAACTGTCATCCGGTGCCCTGGTTGACTATCCTGAATTCAAAAAAACACTTGGCCCGCCCAAGGGGGCTTACCAACGATCCACGCCTGATGGTTGGGAGTTCACTCGTGAGTTTGAGCATGCCAGCGTTTGGGTCAATACCGAAACAAGGGAAGCCAAAATTACCTGGCGTTAGGGAAGAAACAGCGGTGGACAGTTTAGCCAATAAGGTAGGGTGATGAGATGAAGAAATACGCAATCGGAACGTGTGCTTTGCTTAGTGTCTGTTTGTTCGCGGTTCCAACAACTTGGGCGACTCAAGTCAATGTGGTAAGCGACCCAGGCGATGGCATGGCTGCATTCGCAGTGCAAGATATTGAGGAAGCATTGCGGTCGAATGGGGATGTGGTGGTGAGAATAGCATCGCTAAAGTTGCTCCCGTCGGATTCGGTCGTGAGTATTGTTCTAACGCGTCTCGACGACCCGGCATCCGTCTCCGCGTTTCAGGAGGCGGGTGGTGTCTTACCGCAGGGACTCAAGTCCGAAGGTTTTGCTATCCGTCGTATTCAAGAGGGCGATCGAATCGCCTATTGGTTGATTGGAGCCGATTCGGCAGGCGTCATGTACGGTGGCTTGGAAATCGCGGAGATCATAGCCGCGGGTGGATTGACTGCGATCGAAAATGACGAGCAAAATCCTTATATGCCCAAGCGAGGTACGAAGTTCAATTGCCCGCTCGATCTGCGTACGCCGAGTTACTCGGACATGTCCGATGCGGGCCAGCATAATATCTACGAGATGTGGAGTTGGGACTTCTGGACCGACTACATCGATCAGCTGGCTCGATCTCGCTACAACCATATTTCGTTATGGGGACTGCACCCGTTTCCTTCGATGGTGAAGGTGCCAGGTTACGAGAAGGTCGCCTTGGATGATGTTAAGCGGAGTACAATTCAATTTAAAGAACTCTACAGTGGGCTGGGCGTCGGCTTGGTCGACGATGAAATGCTGAGCCAGACCGAGACGCTTCATCAACTGACAATCGATCAGAAAATTGACTTTTGGCGTCGCGTTATGGCCTACGCCAAGTCCCGGAATGTGGACTTCTGGATCATCACTTGGAACATCTTTTCTTATGGGACGAATGGACAGTACGGAATTGATGACGACATCAATAATCCGATTACACGAGACTATTTCCGTAAGAGCGTAAAAGCGATGGTTCAGACGTATCCGGATTTGGCCGGCATTGGGCTGACTCCGGGCGAGAACATGCGCAAGCACTCGGTGGAGCAAAAAGAGGACTGGGCCTTCGAAACCTATGGGCAGGGTGTACTGGATGCCTTGGCGGAGGATCCCGATCGCAAGATCATGTTTATTCACAGGCAACATGATACCGGCGTCGATGCGGTTCTGAATCGATTCAAGCCGTTGATGGACCACCCAAACATCGAGTTCATTTTCAGTTTCAAGTATGCAAAGGCTCACGTGTATAGTGCGTTGACCATGCCGTTTCATGAGGACTTTGTTAAAACCTTAAGGGAACGCGACGATGTCAAAACGACTTGGACGTTACGAAATGATGATGTTTATTATTTCCGGTGGGGCGCGCCCGATTTTGTCAGAACCTTCATTAAGAACATCCCTCATGATGTATCCAAAGGATTCTATCTCGGATCGGATCAATATGTGTGGGGACGCGAGTTCCTTAGCACCGAGCCGGATCCCACGCGGCAAATCGAATTAGAAAAACACTGGTATCACTGGATGATTTGGGGGCGGTTGGGTTATGACCCCGAGATGCCAAACGAACGTTTTATCGCGGTGATACAGAAACGCTTTCCTCAAGTTCGAGCCTCGGATCTTTTTGCGGCTTGGCAGGAAGCATCGATGGTGTATCCGAAAACAACCGGATTGCATTGGGGCCCGCTCGACCTTCATTGGTATATCGAAGGTTGCAAGGGAAGACCCGGTTTCGCGAAAACGAAGACAGGCTTTCACGATGTGAACCGGTTCATCAGCTTAGATCCACTGAGCACCACTGGCTATCAATCGATCCGAGATTACGGGACGAACCCAGATTACGATGGCGTCACGCCTATCGATGTTTCAGAGCAAATCCATGCTCACGCTGAAAAGGCCTTAGCCCTCATCGCAGAGATGAAACATCGTGGGAATAAAGAGTTGAGGTTGACGTTAGGAGATATCCAATCGATGGCCTATATGGGCAAATACTATGCTCACAAGATTCGCGGTGCGGCGGAGTTAGCGGTGTATCGAGAAAACAACGATGCGGATCGCCAACAGCGTGCGATCGATGAGTTGCAGTCGGCGGCAAAATATTGGCGACTGTATGTCGCTTCGGCGATGACTCGTTATACTAATCCGATTTGGATGAACCGCATTGGACATAGCGATTGGCGCAGCTATATGAAGGATGTTTTGCATGACATCGAAATTGCTGGTGGAACGGATGCGCAAATCGCTTCGCTGGAGGTTACCGAGGGCGGGGTTATACTAGAGGCGGAGGATGCCATTTTCAAAAACGGAAAGTCGGCGAATGAAACGTCCGGATTCACGGGAAGTGGATATGTTGACTTTGATCCGGAAACCGAAGCGTCAACGATCACATGGAGATACGAGGCTCCGAAAGCCGGGTTGTATACGATGGAGTTCCGCTATGCACTCGAAGAAGGCCAATACCCGGTAGCAGTGAGTGTGAATGAAGAAACGCTCGGTGACATTGTTTTCTGGTGTACATCAGGGAATACGACTTGGGCATGGGACCGTAAAACGGTGCAGTTGAACAAAGGGGTCAACGACATAACGCTTTCCGCTGACAGACCGCTCGCTCGCTTGGACCACTTAAATCTGCTTTCTGAATAACCCCATCCAGTTTCGATTTAGCAACAATAAAGAACAAAGTAAATCATGTGAAAAAGAATAAGTTTATCCTCCTGGCGGTGGTTCAAGCCTGCCTCTTAAGCGTTCCGGCGGTTGTTGCTGCCGACCCAGACAACGGCACCACCAGTCCCAGTCGCACCGACGATTCTCACATGGATTGGTGGCGTGAAGCCCGATTTGGCATGTTTATCCACTGGGGGCTTTATTCCGTTCAGGGCGGGGAATGGAAGGGCAAGGACTATGGCAAGGAACAGGGAGGGGCCAGTGCGGAATGGCTGATGAATAGTGCCAATATTCCAAAAGAGGAATACCGCAATACATTGGCACCAAAATTCAATCCCACCGAATTTGATGCCGAAAAGTGGGTCTCGACCGCCAAGCAGGCGGGCATGAAGTACATGGTCATCACCTCCAAACACCATGACGGCTTTTGCCTGTTTGAGACGAAGGCCACCGATTATAACGTCATGGAAGCCACTCCGTTTCAACGCGATATTATCAAAGAGCTTTCACAAGAATGTGCCAAGCAGGGAATCAAATTTGGAGTGTACTACTCCCAGTTCAAGGATTGGTATCACCGCTCACGAGGTAGAGGTAACGCCGGAACACTGTCGACAGAGGAGTATCTAAAACTGGTCGAGACAAATCTCGATGAGCTGCTGTCGAACTATGGCGAAATGGCGGTCCTCTGGTTTGATGTGGGCGGTAATGATGTCATCGAAGCCAACGCGCAAGGCGCACGCGTACGCGAGCTGCAACCCAATGCGGTGATCTGCAGTCGTCTTTACAGTCGTCGAGTGCCGGTCGGGCAGCGCACGTACGCCGACTTTGAATCACTTCCTGATCGGATGCTTCCCAAGAAGCGAATGACAGAAGACACCGAGACCTGCATGACCATGCGCCACAATTGGGGCTACGACCGTACCGACGATGCCTGGAAAAGCCCCAAGGACATCATTGAATTTACGGCACTGTGTGCGGCGCGGGGTGTGAACCTCCTGCTTAATGTCGGCCCGACTCCGGAAGGAACCTTGGTACCTGAAGAGATCGAGCGACTCAAAGAAGTCGGCCAATGGATGGAAGTCAACGGCGAGTCGATCTACGGCACCCATTACTCACCGGTTGATTACGATTTCTGGTGGGGAGCGATGACGCAAAAGGACAAGACCCTCTATCTGCATGTTTTGGAGTGGAAGCCGGAAGGCATTGAGTTTAATGGTATCGTTGGCAAGCCGTCCAAGGCTTATTTCCTGGCAGATCCGAAGCGTGAGGCTTTGCCGGTGAGTTACGACGCAAGCGGTAACGTCACGTCGATTGAAGTGCCTGCGAAGGCGCTGGATACAAGAGACACTGTGATTGCTGTGGAGTATGATGCACCCATCGTCACCGATCCGGATGCCAAAGGGAAGTATCACTGGTATACCAATCGGAGAATGAGACATACCGATATTCGGGAAAGTAACCGTGCTGGCCGACAGTCATTACCTCAAGCGGTGACAGGGGAATGATGATGTCGAGAACCTTGTTGAGATCATTGTTATTGACGCTTTGCTGCATCGCAGGCGTGGCGGCGCATGCTGCATCCGACAAACCCAACATCGTCTTCATCTATGCCGATGACTGGGGCTGGGGGGATCTCTCCTGTCACGGACATGAGTGGTTGAAGACTCCGAACATTGACCGATTGGCCAGTGAGGGGATGGACTTTCAACAGTTCAATGTGCTCAACCCCGTCTGTTCGCCGAGTCGCACCGCGGTGATGACGGGCAAGTACCCGGCGCGGTTCTCGGTGCACCAGCACTTCGCCTCGTCCTCGGCGAATCGTAACCGGAACATGCCCGATTGGCTCGATCCAAAGGCCACCATGCTACCGCGATTGTTCCAACAGGCAGGCTATCGCACAGGACATTTTGGTAAGTGGCATCTGACCAATAGTGGAGTGGAGGAAGCCCCGAAGCCGGAGGCGTATGGCTACGACACCTACGCCGTCTTCAACGGTGGAACGGGATGGGGTAAGCCGGAGCCATTGCACGATACAGCAAAGGACACGGTCGCATTCATTGAGGAGAACAAAGATCGGTCATTCTTCGTCAATGTGTGGCTACACGAAAGTCACACGCCGCATGTACCTACACCGGAATCGATGGAAAGGTGGAAGCATCTCGATGAGCAGAAACAGGTTTATTCAGCCGTCATCACCGACGGCGACAATGCGGTTGGCCTGATTCTCGACGCACTGGAAAGAGAAGGTTTGGCGGACAACACCATCGTCATGTTTTCGAGTGACAATGGACCAGAATGGACCCACGCCGATCCGCAGCACAAAAAAAGCGGCTCGGGCTACGGTACGTGGGCCAGCATCGGCCAAACCGGCGGCCTGCGTGGCAAGAAGCGGAGCTTGTATGAAGGCGGTGTTCGCTCGCCGTTTATTGTCCGTTGGCCGGGGCACACGCCCGCCGGAGTGACGGACGCCACGACGGTCTTGACCGCCGTCGATCTGTTGCCGACGCTTTGTGCCGCCGCGGCGGTAAAAGTGCCTGCCGATTATCAAGGCGACGGCGAGAGTCTGCTCCCCGCCCTGCAAGGAAAAACGATCACGCGATCGCGTCCGATTTTTTGGGAATGGCGCGGCCCTAAAATCGAGCCCGATTGGTGGCCGCACTTTGCGGTTCGCGACGGCGATTGGAAGCTCATGATGACCGAGGATACCAAACGCGTCGAGCTCCACAATCTGAAAACCGACCGCGCGGAAGATGCCGGTAATGAGTTGGCGAAGTCGCATCCGGAGATCGTCGCCCGTTTAAAGAAGATGATCCTCGACTGGAAGGCTACGCTGCCCACCCAAGTCGACCCCAACTGTGTCAGCCCGACGCGTGGCGAGAATTAAATGTCCAGGAAGACGGGACAATCCAAAGAGTCATCCAGTAAGACGAACACCAATATACAGAATAAGAAATTAGAGGAGTTGATGTTGTGAAGTTAGCTAAGTTGAGTTTTTACTTGGTCGCAATCGGCGCACTGTTGCTCAGCACGGTGTCGGTTTCATCATTTGCGGCTGTTGTTGATGGCGAGCGAAATGCCGATGGCACGATAAAAAAGTGGCATCGTATTGAGGTCGTCTTCGATGGACCACAGGTCGATGAATCGTCTGCTGTATTTAGAAACTACAGGTTGGATGTAACGTTCACTTCGCCGAGTGGCAAGGA
The DNA here is from genome assembly GCF_007860185.1 of Novipirellula aureliae. Lineage (NCBI taxonomy): Bacteria > Pseudomonadati > Planctomycetota > Planctomycetia > Pirellulales > Pirellulaceae > Novipirellula > Novipirellula aureliae. The sequence continues at coordinate 718,846 of NZ_SJPY01000002.1, read as the reverse complement.
ATACAAGGTTCCCGGTTTTTTCGATGCGGACGGCGACCCGGCCAATAGTTCTGCTACAAGCGGAAACAAATGGAAAACACGCTTTGCCGCTGGAGAGGAAGGGGAATGGAACTACAAGGTCAGCTTTGTTACCGGGAAGAATGTGGCGGCGAACCTATCCGGCGGGACGGGCGGAACCGCTCCCGACGGTGAGACCGGAAGCTTTAAAATTGGACCGCAGGATAAGTCGGGAAAGGATTTTAGGGCCAAAGGGAAGCTGGAGTATGTTGGTGAACACTACCTGCGGTTTGCGGATGGTGATTATTTCATTAAATGCGGCGTTAACAGTCCCGAAGTGCTGTTGGAGTATGGTGAGTTTGATGGAACCCCCGGACATGAAAACGATCTGTATTCGCCAAATATCAAAGATTGGAAACCCGGCGATCCAACCTGGGCGAATGAAAAAGGCAAGGGAATCATTGGGTTGATCAATTACCTTTCAGCCCTGGGGCTCAATTCACACTATTTCCTGTGCATGAATGCCTATGGGGATGGCAAAGAGGCCTGGCCGTGGACCGGTATGGATAACATCGATGTGTACGACGTCTCAAAGCTAGGCCAGTGGGAGGTGCTTTTTACTCATTTTGACCGGATGGGATTGATGGTGCATTTCCAGCTTTCCGAATCCGAGAACACCAACTATCTCGAAGACCGGGATGGGAAGGGAACGTTTTCCGATGCTCGTAAGATTTTATATCGCGAGCTGATTGCACGCTTTGGGCATCACATGGCCGTTACATGGAATGTGGGTGAGGAGAACCAGGCCAAAGGTGAAGGGTTCCACGTTCCGAATACCCACGCCCAGCGGAAAGAATTCGCGAGCCGAATTCGGGCGCTGACTTGTTATCAGGATCACATTACCGTGCACAATGGTCCAGGCGGTGTCTTTGACGATATCTTTCCTCAGTTGATCGGATACAAGGACTACACGGGTGCTAGTTTGCAGACCTTAGTCGTACCGAGAAAAAACATGCTCAGCAATCACGATGAGGTTTTGAGATGGGTCGAAGAGAGTGCCGCTAGCGGCCACAAATGGGTGGTTGCGATTAATGAACCCTGGTGGGGACGGAGGCCGAATAATTTGGTGGACCTTATTCGCAAAGATGTCGTTTGGGGCGCCCTTCTGGCCGGCGGGCATATGGAGTTTTATACTGGTAAGGATGATGTGAAGCACATCGACTATGCGGTCCACGAGGATTGCTGGAAGCCGATCGGGCACGCCGCCAAATTTATGAATGAACATTTGGCGAAGGACATTGCTGGCATGAAGCCGAATGACGATTTGGCGATCGGTGACGATAACTGGGCTTTGGCGAATGAAGGCCAGGTCTATCTGCTTTATTTGAAGAACGGCGGTGAAGCCAAGGTGGATCTGTCCAACGCCGCGGGAACAACGTTTTCCGTTCAGTGGTTTAATCCACGTACGGGCGGAGATTTGATCGACGGAACTCCGAAGACGGTTACCGGTGGCGAGGAAAATGTCTCTTTGGGAATGCCACCGAGCACGCCGGGACAGGATTGGGTTGTTCTTCTGAAGCGTTAAGAATGTGACGGATCGATACTATCAGCTAACTTAGGTGCCGTTTGCTGCATCGCATTTGTGAAATCAAAATATTGGAACTTAAAATGAAACGACTATGTATTTTCGTAGTGATGGCCTCTCTTGGCCTTACCGCTCATGCGGCTTCGAACCCCAATGTAATCTTCATCCTCGCCGACGATATGGGCTACGGGGATGTGCATTGCTTGAATCCGGAACGAGGTAAGATCGATACTCCGCACATGGACCGGTTGGCGTCGGAAGGAATGATCTTTACTGATGCGCACACCAGCTCATCGGTTTGTACGCCGACTCGTTACGGCATTATGACAGGACGCTATAACTGGAGGTCCAAGTTACAAGACGGTGTTCTCAATGGCTACGGCGAACCTCTTATCCCGACGGATCGATTGACCGTGCCGGCTTTGCTCGCAAAAAACGGTTACAAGACCGCCATGATCGGCAAATGGCATCTAGGGCTAGAAATGGCTACGATCGATGGGAAACCAGCCGCGCCAAAATCGACGGCGATCCTGAGAGCAAGGATGGGCAAAGGTGCGTCTGCTCCCGAGGAACTCTCAAATATCGACTGGAAGGGAACCATTCAGGGAGGTCCGGTTGATCTCGGTTTTGATTCCTTTTTTGGTATCCCCGCATCGCTGGACTTTCCCCCTTACGTGTGGATTCGTGATCGCAATTGGGTCACCGCCGGCACACATGCCAAAGCCTTCCGTCGGCCTGGTCCTGCCGGTGAGGACTTCGAGGCGATTGATGTGCTGGGCGAATTGGAGAAGGAGTCCGTGAAGATTATTTCGGAGCAGAAGGGTGATAAGCCCTTTTTTGTTTACATCCCACTTCCATCGCCGCACACCCCCATTGTTCCGACAGCGGATTGGAAGGGAAAGAGCGGACTAGGAACCTATGGCGATTTTGTCATGCAGACCGATCATGTGATTGGTCAGATTATAAAGGCCGTGGACGACTCTGGATTTGCCGATAACACCATCGTCATCGTCACTGCGGACAACGGCTGTTCAAAGGCGGCCAGAATTGGCGATTTGGAAGCGCAGGGGCACTACCCGAGCGCGCAGTTCCGCGGCTCCAAAGCCGATTTATGGGATGGTGGGCATCGGGTGCCGTTCATCGTTCGTTGGCCGAACGAAATCAAAGCAGGCAGTCAAAGCGACCAAACCATTTGCCTCGTCGATTTGATGGCGACCTGTGCAGACCTAACCGACGCGGAGTTGCCGAAAAATGCCGGCGAAGACAGTGTGAGTTTTGCACCGGCACTGAAAGGCGAGCCGATTGTCTCATCCCGAAACGGCATCATCCACCACTCCATCAGCGGCCACTTTGCTTATCGACAGGGCAAGTGGAAGCTGCTGCTTGCCAAAGGGTCCGGTGGCTGGACTGCTCCGAATGAAAACGCTGCAGCAAAGAACGACGCTCCGGTTGCGCAGCTCTACGACATGGAAAACGATCCCAGCGAAACAACCAATCTCTATGCGTCGCAACCGGAAGTGGCAGCACGCTTGCTCGCTCTATTAGAGGCAGACATCGCGCGTGGACGTAGTACGGAGGGTGCGGCGGCCGCAAATGATGTTGATCAAATCAAGCTTTGGAAAAGTGGCGAGAAGTAAGAGCAAAACCCCGACGAAAATATCTAATTTAAATACGATGAAGGATACAACGATGAAGATGCAGACCTTGGCATTGTTATTTGCCCTGGCCGGACCGATAGGGTCCGCAACCGATGCGGCGGATATCTATGTCGCAGTGACTGGCTCGGATACGAATCGAGGCACTTCCGATCAGCCCGTTGCCTCGCTGGCCGCGGCCCAGAAATTGGCACGTGCGTCAGCGGGCAGTGAAGCGGTTACCGTGCATGTTGCGGACGGAGTCTATTACCTGCCGGAAACCTTGATCTTTACACCACAAGACTCGGGCAGTGAAAAGAATCCCGTTGTTTACAAGGCGGTCAACGAGGGGGCTGCGGTGCTGAGCGGCGGTTCCAAGCTGGACCTCGACTGGAAACCTTACGAGAACGGAATCTTTCAGGCGAAAACTCCAGACGGGCTTGATATCGACCAGCTGTTTATCAACGGTAAAAACCAGCGTATGGCGCGCTACCCGAATTATGATGCCGCTAAAAAAACCGAGGCCTATCAAGGTTATGCGGCCGACGCTTTTGCCAAAGAGCGTGCTGCCAACTGGGCGGACCCGACCGGCGGTTATATCCATGCCATGCACTCCAAACGCTGGGGGGGATATCACTATCTGATTACCGGTAAGGACGCCAAGGGCGAGGTGACCTATGAGGGTGGATGGCAGAATAACCGTCAGATGGGAATGCATAAGGATTTCCGCATGGTGGAAAATGTCTTCGAGGAACTCGATGCTTCGGGCGAGTGGTTTCATAACGCGAAAACATCGACGCTTTACTATAAGCCGGAGTCTGGTACCGATCTCTCGAAAGCCACCGTGGAAGTGGTGCGTCTGCGTCATCTCATTGAGTTTCAAGGTTCAGCAAGAAACCCAGTCAAATACATCACGCTGCAGGGATTTGTTGTACGCCATGCCGCGCGTACTTTCATGGACACCAAGGAGCCGATGTTGCGTTCGGATTGGGCGATCTATCGCGGCGGCGCGTTCTTCCTGACGGGCACCGAACACATCCAGATTCTCGACACCGAGTTTGACCAGGTGGGTGGCAACGGGATTTTCGTCAACAACTACAATCGCAATACGTTGGTGAAGGGCTGCCACATTCATGATGCGGGTGCCAGCGGTGTTTGTTTCGTCGGCGATCCGGATGCGGTGCGTGACCCGCTGTTTGAATACCGTCAAAAGAATGACCTGACAAAAATTGACCGAACGCCTGGTCCGAAAACGGATAATTATCCAAGCCTTGGAACCGTCGAGGATTGTTTGATTCACGGTATTGGCCGCGTTGAGCGTCAGCCGGCCGGGGTGATGATGGATATGGCTTCCGAAATCACGGTGCGCGACTGTTCGGTATATGACTGTGCCCGCTCGGGGATTAATATCGGCGACGGTGCATGGGGCGGCCATTTGATCGAACGTTGCGACGTGTTTGATACGGTGCTCGAAACGCACGACCATGGATCGTTCAACTCTTGGGGCCGAGATCGCTTCTGGCACTCGGATCGAAGTCTTTCGCAGAGAGAGATCGATAAGGATCCGACGATGCCGTTTCTCGATGCCATGAAGACAACGACCATTCGCGACAGCCGCTGGCGCTGCGATCACGGTTGGGACATTGACCTCGATGACGGGTCGAGCAACTACGACCTCTATAACAATCTGATGCTCAGCGGTGGGCTGAAACTGCGTGAAGGCTTCCGACGCCATGCGTGGAACAATATTGCGGTCAATAACAGCTTCCATCCGCACGTTTGGTATGCAAACAGTGGAGATGAAGTGTATGCCAATATTTTCATGGGCAGCTACAAAGGCGTTCGCACACCTACAAAGACGGCCTTTGGAAAACGAGTAGGTGGTAATTTGATTTTCGGTGGCAGCCTGACGAATAAGTTCGGGTGGGATGAAGGTTCGATCGTGGCTGATCCGCTTTTTGTAAATCCGGCCAAAGGTGACTTTCGTGTGAAGGACGGATCACCGGCACTGAAGCTCGGGTTTAAAAACTTCCCGATGGATCAGTTCGGAGTGAAAAAGCCTTCGCTCAAGGCCATCGCCCGGACGCCCGTGATCCCCACGCTGAAGGGGTATCCTAGCGGAGCAAGCGAAGCTGCCGCCAATGAAACGACTTGGCTCGGAGCCTCCCTACGCGATCTGTCGGGAGAAGAATTCTCGGCTTATGGCGTGAGCAAGGAGGAAGGAGGGGTCGCTCTTTCAGAGGTTAGGCCTCGCTCTGCCGCGGCCAAAGCGGGACTTTTGGATGGCGATCTGATTCAAGGGGTCAACGATCGAAAGATTACCAATCTAAGGCAATTCAACCGCCTCGTTAATGCGGCCTCAGGCACGGTGGTGCTCAAGGTGGTTCGCAATCAGCAGGAGATCGAAGTGAAGGTGGCTCTTTAAGAGACGAATCATGAAATCCTTAATGAAAACAATGTTGCTGGCACTTTTCTGCCTTGTCGGCGTGGTGGCACATGCCGCATCGGATAAACCCAACATTGTCTATATCCTTGCCGATGACCTCGGTTATGGCGATGTGCAATGCCTCAATCCCGAGCGTGGTAAAATCGCCACCCCTCATCTCGACAAGCTGGCGGCTCAGGGAATGACCTTCACCGATGCCCACACCAGTTCATCCGTATGCACGCCGACCCGCTACGGCGTCCTGACGGGACGCTACAACTGGCGCACGCGTCTGCAAAAAGGGGTGTTGCACGGGTTCGACGCTCCGCTCATTGCAGCGGACCGGCTGACGGTGGCGGAGTTGCTGAAACAGCACGGGTACACCACGGGTTGCATCGGCAAATGGCATCTCGGGTTAGGTATCCCCAAAGGAGAGCCATCGCCCACGATTCCCTCCGGCCCGATCTCCTGCGGGTTTGATCGTTTTTTTGGCATCGCCGCGTCGCTAGATATGCCACCCTATGCGTTCATTGAAAACGACCATTTCACTGAACCACTGAACACGACCAAAGCGTTTTATAAACGCAAGGGCCCGGCGGTGGAGAGTTTTGAAGCGGTGGATGTGTTGCCGATGCTGACGCGCAAGTCAGTGGAGTTCATTGCTGAGAAGGCGGAGAGCGATCAGCCGTTTTTTCTCTATCTGCCGCTGAACTCACCGCACACGCCGATCGTTCCCAGCAAGGAATGGGAAGGCAAAAGCGGTCTTGGCAACTATGGTGACTTCGTGATGCAAACCGACTGGTCCGTCGGTCAGGTCCTTGCGGCCATTGACGAGGCGGGCGTGGCAGACAACACCCTCGTCATCATGACTAGCGATAATGGTTGCTCGCCGGCCGCCCGCTATCCTGACTTGGAGGCGAAGGGACATTTTCCGAGCGGCGATTTTCGGGGGATGAAGGGGGATGTTTTTGACGGCGGCCATCGCGTGCCGTTTATCGTACGCTGGCCCGGACAGGTAGCACCCGGCAGTCGGAGCGATCAAATCATCTGTCTGACCGATTTCATCGCCACCTGTGCCGACATCGTGGGAGCCAAGCTTCCCGATAACGCCGGGGAAGACAGCGTCAGCATCCTGCCTGCGATGTTGGGTACGGACCAAGGCCCGCTTCGCGAGTCCGTGGTGCATCATTCCTTCATGGGCTTCTTCGCCATTCGGTCGGGGAATTGGAAACTCGAATTCTGTTCTCATTCTGGTGGCTTTGGCGACCCGAAGCCTAACAGTGCCGAGGCGAAACGCTTGCCCGATACCCAGCTCTACAACTTCAACGAGGATGTTACCGAATCCAACAATCTGCAGGCCGAACATCCTGAAACCGTTGCCCGCCTGACCAAGGAGCTAGAGCAAATCATCGCCAACGGTCGCAGCACCCCGGGTGCGAAACAGGCCAACGATACTCAAATCAAGATTCGAAAATAACCCAAACCGGAAGAAAGTTAGTCTCTATGAAAACGGTCATCAACGCCCTGAAATCGGCACTCCTGCTTGCTGGCCTGTTGCATGCGCCACTGGCCACGCTGCAAGCCGCGGATACCCCACCACCGACCGCCAAACCCAACATCGTCTTTATCTACGCCGACGACTGGGGGTGGGGCGATCTATCCTGCCACGGCAGTACTTGGGTACACACACCTAATATTGACCGGCTTGCCAGCGAAGGGGTCGACTTCCAGCAGTTCAACGTGCTCAATCCTGTCTGCTCACCGAGTCGCGTCGCGGCCATGACCGGGTGCTATCCCTCCCGCTACGGTGTTAACAGTGTGTTCGGAGCCCGCCGTCCGGGACCGGAGCAGCCGGATTGGCTGGACCCTCGAGCGCCCACGACGCCCCGCTACCTCAAGGCTGCTGGCTATCGAACGGCCCACTTTGGTAAATGGCACATGGCCAAGGATAATGTGCCTGGCCAACCGGAAATGGCGGACTACGGCATTGACGAATCGGCGGTTTTTCACGGGCCGGGTCCGGGAATCCAATACCATGACATCGCCGACCGGGCGGCGCAGTTCATCGAGGCCAACAAGGATCGCCCGTTTTTCGTAGACGTGTGGATTCATGAAAGCCATACCGCTCACACCCCGACACCCGAAGCATTGGAGAAATGGAAGGACGTCGAGGATGAGCAGAAACGGATTTATGCCGCCGTCATCACTGATGGTGACAACAATGTGGGCAAGGTGCTCGCCGCTCTCGACAAAGCGGGCGTGGCGGATAATACCATCGTGGTTTTCGCCAGCGACAACGGCCCGGAACGCACCAGCACGGCCAAAGGAACACCCGGCAAATATGGCAGCTACTACAGTGTCGGCGAGACCGGCGGTTTGCGCGGACGCAAACGCAACCTATTTGAAGGCGGCATACGCACACCGTTCATCGTGCGCTGGCCGGGCCACACGGCAGTAGGACTAAAGAATGACACAACCGTATTCAGCGCCGTGGATTTGTTGCCCACCTTTTGCGCTGCCGCCGGCGTGACGCTCCCTGCCGACGCACCGTGCGACGGGGAAAACCTGATTGCGGCCTTCAAAGGCGAGACCATTACCCGCACCCGGCCGATCTTCTGGCTGCATACGGGCGCTGGCGGCGAGCCTGATGGGTGGCCGCGTTTGGCCGTCCGCGAGGGGGATTGGAAACTGGTGACGACCTTCGACGGCAAACGTGTCGAGTTGCACAATATGAAAACCGATCGCGCCGAAGACATCGCTAAAGATCAGTCGAAAGAGTACCCAGAAGTCGTGTCGCGGCTGACCAAAATGGTGCTCGACTGGAAGGCCACTCTACCCACCGAGGCGGATCCAACCTGTTTAAGTCCGGGAAAACGCTAAGTGGCACAGGCTTCTAGCCTGTGTTTCAACAACCGCGGGCTTCTAGTCTGTGTTGCAGCAACGACAGGCTTCTAGCCTGTGTTCCAGCGACCACAGGCTTCTAGCCTGTGTTTCAGCAACCGCGGGCTTCTCGTCTGTGTTTCAGCAACCGCGGGCTTCCAATGACCACAGGCTAGAAGCCTGTGCCACATATTCAGAAGCCTGTGCCACATATTCAGAAGCCTGTGCCACATATTCAAAAGTCACGTACATGGGCGTGGCCTAAAATGTTGGCAAAAAAATGGTCTAGGTGGAGTGTTTAGGTAGCGACGTCAAACACAACATGAAGAAAAACAATACGCAAGCTGGAAAACGGAATGAAATATGGATGCGCAGTGACCCTTGTTGCCATACTGTTTGGATCGCTCAGCGCGATTCACGCAGCTGAAACGTCTTCACCTAACACGAATCCGGATCGGATGCCGGCATTCTCCTGGGATACCGTTCCCCTATACGTGCATATCCGCAAGGATACCGCGTTCACCGATGAAGAGATTGAACATCTTGCGACCTTCCCACTCGTTACCTTTGAAAAGGCCACGGGATATGCGGACTTCGGCGCGGTGGATGCCGGAACGCTGAAGGCAGCCCGAGCCGTTAAGGCGGTCAATCCAGACACGAAGATTTTGTATTACCGCAACGTGATTGTGCACTACGGTTGTTGCTTCGGCCGGGGAAAACCCGGCGGAAGCTATGCCAAGTTCATCCGAACAATTAGACTGGGCTAAGTAAACTGCTGAGGCTTTGCCCCTAAACCTCGGACGAATGTATGACTACTATGCGCCCAAGCCTGGAGCTTACCCATGAAATTGCGACCACGAGATGTAACTAGTTTTGTTGTTTTGGCGGTTCTGATGTGTGCCGGCTTTTGCGAGGCAAGCACGCTGACCGTATCGGCCCCCAAGACCTCCCCCGAGATCGAGTTTGCACTCGGGCGACTCGAAAAAACCCTGGCGGCTCAAGGCGTAAGTCTTAGCGTCTCAAGCGAATCGGAAGCGGACCTTGACCTGCGCATTGAGCAAGATCCCGGCGAGGAGGCTGACGATGGTTACACCCTTTGCAGGCAGGGCAAGGGCTACTCCATTGCCGCCCGGAACCAACGGGGCGTCATGTATGGCATCCTGGATATCGACTCCCAGTTAAGGCAAGGGCGGACGCTCGAGACGCTTCAAGAGAGAGCCATCGAGGCGCACTATCCGTTCCGAGCCATCAAGTTCAATCTGCCGTGGTACTCCTATCGTGACGGTGAGCACTTGTCCCTGCATATGGAGACCTGTCGTGATCTTGCCTTCTGGGAAGCCTTCCTAGACATGATGGTCGACAACAAGTTCAATGTGCTATCGCTCTGGAACATGCATCCCTATATGTACATGGTTCGTCCTACCAACTTCCCCAAGTCCTCTCCGTTTACCGAGAAGGAAATGGCCGAGTGGCAGGCCTTTTGGCATGGCTTGTTCAAGATGGCCAAGCAGCGTGGCATTGACACGTATGTGGTCAATTGGAATATCTTTTTGCCAGAGGAGTTTTCTCAACATTATGGCGAGGGCGGGTCGTTCGAAGGCACTCGGTTCCTTGGAGACGGCGTTACCTCGCCAGCGATTGAGCAATACACGCGAGAGATCGTTACCCAAACGCTAAACGAATACCCTAATCTCACCGGGATCGGTCTGACTCTTGGCGAACGGATGGGAGGTATGGTTTCCGAGGAGCGACGTGACTGGGTAGATCGCACCCTCATCGCGGGACTTAAGAACGCCGACCGCAAGGCTCGTCTGATATACCGAGCGCCGCTCTCGGCGAACAAGAAGTCGGGCGGATCGGTCAGCGTGACCACCGAACAGATCACGCGTGAAGCCATTGAGACGATGGGCATGGACGATCCTGTCTCGATTGAATTCAAGTTTAACTGGTCCCACGGGCATACCTCACCCCGACTATCGATTGTTCACGGCGGGATGTTGACCGATACCTATTGGACGCCGCCCTCGGACAAGTACAAGGCGATCTGGACCATGCGTAACGAGGATTTTTTCGTCCTGCGTTGGGCCCAGCCCGATTTCATCCGAGAGTTCATTCGCTTGAATAGCCAAGCCTATACGGACGGCTGCTTCATCGGGTCGGAATGCTATATCCCGGCCAAGGATTACATCACGCGCGACGAACACCGACACTGGGACTATGCGTTCGAGCGGCAATGGCTCTTCTATAAGGTGTGGGGAAATTTACTCTTCAATCCGCAAACTCCCGACGACGCCTTCGCCACCGCCTTGCAAGATAAATTCCCTGGCGTCGACGGTGCCGAACTACTGCGGGCTTGGATCCTGGCGTCGAACGGCGCCAACCGTTTGGGCTCCTTCTACCGAGCCACCTGGGATGCAACGCTCTACAGCGAGGGCTTCGCTAAGAACGGCGGCAAGCTCATCACGGTCAACGACTTGATCAAACAACCCGTCCTAGACGAGAGCCTCTACCTCAGCATCGACGAAACCGTGAATCAGGGGATACGGGATCCCACACGAATCGATCCCTTGACCTTGGCCAATCAACTCGACGCCGACTGTCAGGAAGCCCTACGTTTGGCGGCCAAGAACGCGGGTCAATCCGAATCACCGACCTTGCAGATCGAATTGAATGACATCATCTGTTGGACTTGGCATGGTCGGTACTTCGCCGAAAAACTCCGAGGCGCTGTGGCGTTAGCCCGCTACCGCAAAGACAAGAACGTAGCCGATCAACAGGCCGCCATTGCGCATTTAACCAAGGCCAAAGCGTGTTGGCTTGAATTGGTTGAGCACGTCGAGAAGTACAATGTCCCCGTGATGCCCTATCAGTTCGATCAGGAGTACTCATGGCGCAAGCAATTACCACAGGTCGAGCAGGACATCCGAATCGCGGAACGAAACTAGAATTCTTTAGGAGATGCACCAATGAAAAAAATAACCCTGGGATATCAAGTACTGTATCCCATCATGTTCGTGTTGCTGCTCACATCGCCGGTCGCCGGCGACGTGGTAGGGATTTTTTTTGACAGCGAGGTCCCTCAATCCGAGTTCGCCGCCAGTGAGATCCAGACGGCCTTGCAAGGAAAGGGGCATACGGCGGAACTAAACCCGCTGTCGGAGTTGAGCGTTGATTATGCCGAGAAAAAGATTGTATTATGCCTGGCGTCGGATGGCATCGCGTGTGAGGTGCTAAGCCTTCAGGGCAGTTCGACGATATCCGGGCTTGGCGAACAGGCCTATGCGTTGAGAACCGCTACGAAGGGGCCGAAGAGTTACTGGGTGCTCGGCGGCGACGCGGACGGTCTGATGTACGGTGGTTTGCAGTTAGCCGAGAATATCCGCTTCCACGATATGTCGAAGACCTACAACAGCCAGGAAGCCCCGTATATCAAGAATCGCGGGGTGAAATACAACCTGCCTCTTGATGCGCGTGTCCCGACCTATGTCGGTTACGGCGAAAAGTCCCTATCGCAGGCCTTTGGAGGCGACGCCGCGAAGGAAGCGATCCCCGCCGTTTGGGACATGGCCTACTGGGAGGAATGGTTCGATGAAATGGCCCGTGCTCGCTTCAATGTGCTGTCGATCTGGAATAGCCATCCCTTCCCAGCACTATTGGATATGGAAGAGGCTGTCGAGGACGTCCAGGGTTTTGACGGATACGCCAAAAAGATGAGTCCCACCGAGAAAGTCGCCTTCTGGAAAAAGGTCATGGCTTATGGAAAGAGTCGGGGCTTCAAAATCTATTTCATTACGTGGAACATCTACACCTATGGGGCCGAGGGTAAAAACGGGATCAACAATGATCCGAAAAACCAAGCCACCAAGGAGTACTTTCGCAAGGCTGTCCGCATGATGCTGGAGACCTATCCCGACTTGGACGGGGTGGGCGTCACTGCTGGAGAAAACATGAATCGCCTGTCGGCGGAGGCCGAGGGAAAGTGGATGTGGGACACGTACGGCCAGGGGATCATGGACTACGCCAAGGACCACCCTGACCGAGACATCACGTTCATTCACAGGTGGCACTACGCCGAAATCTCGCAAATAATGAGCCACTTCGAACCGATGCTGGCTCTGCCCAATGTGCGTTTGGACATGTCGTACAAGTATTCGGCGGCCCATATGTATTCCGCGCCGGCGCCGCGATTGATCTATACCAAGGACGGCGATGTTCCAGCGGATTTGGCCAGAACCCAAAAGAAGACGTGGCTGGAAGTTCGGCAAGACGATTTTTACTATTTGCATTGGGGCGATCCCCAGTTCGCGCGTGATTACATAAATGCCTTTCCGGACAAGGACAAATACATCCAGGGGTTCTTCTACGGGTCGGATGGCTGGACGGCCACGCGAGATTTCTACAGCAAGGCCGATGTCCACAAGAATATCCTGGACATCAAGAGGTTGTGGTACACGCAGATGCTCTGGGGGCGTTTGTCTTACAATCCCGAAACATCCGATCAAGTCTTCCTCAACGAATTGGCTTACCGATATCCGGACGTTTCTGCAGCGACTCTTTTTGATGCCTGGAGCGATGCGTCGCGCGGCTTGCCTTTGGCCGCAGAGGTCATCCAGGGAACCCTTTGTTTTGACTTCAATTGGTGGCCCGAGTTGTGCCAGAGCAATAAGGGCTTTCTCAAGATTGAGGATTTTATCAAAGCCAAACCGTCTATCGGTTCAGAGCTTTGCAGTATCGAGGAGAGCGCCGCTGGAGATTGCCCAGACGGCCTCAGTTCCGACGATGTCGCGGACAAGGTCCAGTTGGCGGCCGAATCCGCGATCAAGAAGCTGGCGACCATCTCGTCCGCTGGGAATCCCGATCTGGAGGTCAACATCAAGAGCATCCATGCCCAGGCTTATCTGAGTCTCTATTACGCTGAGAAAATTAGAGCCGCCACGGCCAAGGCGGCGGACCGAAACGAGGACGCGAGAACCGCCCTGGGCAAAGCCGAGGGGCATTGGAAGAACTACACGCGGATCATGGACGGGATGTTCATTGGCGCGGACATGCTGAGAACTCGAAATTTTGAAGACTGGCATGTACACGACGCCGCTGTTTCAAGGGAGTACTCCGTCTTGGCTGGGGATGAGGGCTAGCCGTGAAAGTTGAAAGAGATTGGCGGCGGATTGAACGAAAACATCAAATAAAGCATAAGGGTTGAATTATGAAAGACGAAGGCTCATTCAAACAGGTTGTTTGTTTTGCGATTGCTACTTTTCTTGTTGGTATGGTTCCATGCGCTGCGGAATCGTCTCAACCTCTGCGGTTCTTTGTGTCGCTCGAGGGGAACGACGCTTGGTCAGGAACATTGGAGCATCCATCATCCCACGGGGCGGACGGCCCCTTCCGAAGTCTGGAGGCTGTTCGCAGCGCAATCCGTGATCTGCCCCAAGGACAACGTCGCCAGCAAGCTATCGAGATTTGCGTTCTTCCCGGCGAATATCTCCTTGAAAAGCCCTTCGTGCTGGATGCTCGCGATAGCGGCACGCAAACGGCGCCGGTGATTTATCGTTCCTGGGGTGATCAGGACCAGGACGATCAGGCGGTGGTTATCAGCGGCGGGCGTAAGGTCGAGCATTGGCAAACGGCGGAGCTCAACGGATACGCGGTGGTGGTTGCGGATCTAACGCAGTTGCCTGGCGGTTACCAACCTTTTGAGCAGATGTGGGTCAATGGTCACCGGGCCACCCAGTCGCGCACGCCCAATCAAGGCTATCTTCAGATTCCGGATGTTCCCTTGGTCGAAAAGAATTCGGCGGCCGAGCAGCGGGCTAAGACCTATGACTTTCGTTTTGCCTCGACAGACGCCCACTATTTTGATGGGGTTGAGGACGGGGTTGCGGTGATCTTCAACAAGTGGCTGGAGTACCACATGCCGCTGGACCGTGTGGATCGCGAGAACCAAAAGATCGTATGTGCGAAGCAGAGTGGTCGAGCTCTGGAAGTCGAGGACCATTACTACCTTGAGGGCGGGCGAGCCATGCTGGATCAGCCGGGCGAGTGGTATCTCGACCGCCAAGCCGACAAGCTCTACTACTATCCCTTACCCGACGAGTCCGAAATCGTGGCCATGATCCCCAACCTGGTGACGGTGCTCCAACTTGAAGGCGATGCGGATCAGGAGAAATGGGTCGAGCATCTTGCCTTTCGCGGTCTGACCTTTAGCCATACGACGTGGGTGCTGCCTCGCGATAAGGGGCCTTCTGGCTATAGCCAAGCTGATATCCAAATGGATGGTGCTGTGCGTCTTTTGGATACGCGCAACTGTAGCTTTGAAGATTGTGAGATCACGGCCATCGGTAACTACGCTCTCGAGATCGGGCCGGGTTGTGAACAGAACCGAGTCCTGCATTGTGACATTCATGACTTGGGTGCCGGCGGTTTCTTGATCGGTCCTAAGATCCGTCCGCCTTCGGACAAAGAGAATCCCGACCGGACCGATTTTCCACCGGTACTTGAAAACCCATTGGACGCCTGCAGTCACAATGAAATCGCCGACTGCCGCATCTATG